>DATHLI010000262.1:0-10563 GCA_035488355.1 bacterium
GCCTGCCGGATCTCGCTGAGCGCGGCCTCCCCGCGCGCTTGATCGCGTCCATGGAGCAGCACCGTCGCCCGCCGGGCGGCCAGTTCCCGCGCGACGGCCTTGCCGAGCCCATCGGTCGCGCCGGTGACGAGAATGACCTGGCCGGCAACGGGTCGCATGGATCCACCCCCATCAGGCTCATCCAGATAACTCTTGACCAGTTTAGCTTGCGAAGATCGGTTTGAGGTCAAGTACGAACCGAGGGAGTTCAGGGTCGAGTGCGAGGGTTGCGGGATCTCGATGGGTCTCCGGCTCCCGCCCGGGGCGGTAGACTTCGACGATCCGCGCGTCTGGGTCGATCAGGACCGCGATGGGTAATCGCCATAGGCCTCCCCTTTGAGAGTTGCCCCTATTGTAGCACGGCCGGTTTCGCCGCTATTCCGGCGGCGCGGGGCCGCGGACAACAAGCTCGGTGATCTTGATTCCCCTCGGCGTGACCTCGGCCTCGTACTCGACGATCTCTCCGGGATCCAGCCGGCGGCGCCCCGCCCGGCGGAGCACGCGCCGATGCAAAAAGATATCCCGTCCCTGCGCATCGACCACAAAGCCGTAGCCCATCCGGCTGTCAAACCATTTGACGACGCCCCGCTCCATGCGGTCCGCCAGCCCCGGGTGGGTCCTCGGGGTCTGTCGATTCCCCCGGACCCGAAGATGAGTTGGGCGTCACCGGCGGGGGGTCCTGGTGGCCGTCCCCGGCATCCTGGCCGAGGCGCCGCACCACCGCTCGGGGCGGGAGCCCGCTGAGGAGATCGTCGACCGATGCCGCGACGTCCGGGTGGATCAACAAGGTGTCCCGGCGGGCGATCTCAACCGCGCAGTCGAAGACGGGAGGACCGGTGCGCTCGAGGATGGTGTGCCGTGCGATCCCCCGCCGTTCGATCTCCTCCGGCGAGAGCACGATCGGGTGCAGGTCGCCGACCAGGCAGGCGAGTTCCGAGTTGAAGATCACGTCGCGCAGCGATGTCCCGTGCGCCGTCGCGATCAACTGGACCCCCCGGCGGGCAATGGTCCTGGCGACGCGCGCGTCGGAGGCGAACCCCAGCTCGTCGACGATGATGGTGTCGGCCCGGTGGTTGATGACGGCCTGGAGGATCGCCCCGGCCTGCCGGTCGCCCGTATCCGGCGGCCGGCCGGACTCGGGCAGCGGGATCTGCAGCCGGCGGGCGCTGCCGATCGCGGGGTGCGGAATCTGACCGTCGCCGCCGATCTCATTGCTCGTGTCGGCGATGACCACCCGGCGGTGGAACCGCTCGGACAAGATTGCGGCCGCGCTGCGAAGGAGGGTGGTCTTTCCCGCCCCGGGCCTGCCGACCACCAGGAGGCTCCGGCCCGTCTCCAGGAGATCCCGGATCGGTTCGGCGGCCCCGGCGATCGTTCTCCCGACTCGGAATGTGAAGCCGACGATCTCATGATACCGGTCCCGAATGCAGGCGATGCGGTGGAGGGTGCGTTCGATCCCGGTTCGATTATCTTCGCGAAATCGGGTGACCCGGCCGAGCACATACTGCAGGTCCTCCGTGCTCACCTCCCTCGCCAGCGCGACCGGTTCGCGGCGGTCGTCGAGGTGAAGCCGTGGGACGCGGCCGAGATCCATCTCGATCTCCTCGATCCCGTCCGCGCCCTGCGCCTCGATCCCTGCGACAATCCATCGGGGAACGACAGCCAGAAGGGCGGCGACATCGCCGGCGGCCGGCATCGTGTGTCCGGCGCCGTCAGTGAGTGGGTGATGTCGCGAGATGGTCGAGGCCGGCAAACGTGGCCTGGAACGTGATGGGCATCGTCCGGCTTGGCCCCTGCGCGCGATCTCCCGCGGGGAACAACGCGAAGATGATCTCGACCTGGCGGGGGGCGTATGCGGGGGCGGAGATGACGCCGGTTTCCGTCATGCCTCCGGGAAGGACCGCCGGCCGGTCCTTGACGGCGGGGTCCCGGGTCACGCCGAACGGGGCGGGCCGCCCGTTCACTCTGACGAGGACGCCGGGGAGTCGAACCGAATAGTCCGCGGTCCCGTTATTGGTGATCCGGTAGCGGATCCTGATCTGGTCCCGCCCCCGGAAGACCTGGAAGGTTCCCTCGGCATCGCCGATGATCTGCTGGGCTTCCAGAAAAAGCGGCGGCGCGGCCAGCCACGCGGATGGCGCATCGGCGCGTACCGGGGCCGCGGCGGCGGGCGCCAGGCCCGTCCTGTGCACAGAGGGAGAGGCGGCCGCCGGCGCAGGAGCGGAAGGCGGAGCCGGGCCCGGGTGGGCGGCGGTGACGGGCGCGGTGACGACGTACACCACATCCGCGGTGCGCTGGCCCGGGCCGATGACAAGATCCCAGATCGATGTGAGGTCCCCAAACCACACCACCATGTTGGTGACCCCGGTCGCCGTCTGGGGCTGGAGGACAAGATCGTAGACGTCTTGCCCCCGCTTGACCGTCGTGGCGGTGACGAGCCGCGGGTCTCCGATCGCCACGGTGTCGATCCGTCGGTCGGCCCTGAGCACGGTGGCGTAGCCGGGCTGGAGACGCAGCGACGTCTTCGTGGCTGCTCCGAATATGCGCACGATCAGGGCGGCCGGACCGGACGCGGGAGCGGCGGGCCCCGCCTGGCTGAGGAAGAAGGCCAGGAGGAGAATCCCAGGCAGCCTGAATCGGGATCGGCTCATGCCCTTTCCTTGAGAAATTGCTCCATCCGCTCCGTGCCCCACTGGGAGATGTTGCGGCCTTCCAAGAGCAGCTTGCTCTTGAGCCGCCGGATCTTCTCCTGGTCGACGGGGACGGCGAGCGCCGCGAGGGTGCTGCGGTCGACTCCCTTGAAAAAGCGCAGCCCGCCTGAGGCCGGGGGCCTGGTTCTGTGGGAGGCGACTTCCTCGTCCACCCACTCACGGATGGTGTCCTGCATCAAGCGTCCTTCGAGCACCAGCCGAGCACGGAATCGCCGGTGGAGCTCCTTGGGGACGTGGATCCCCATTTTGACCACCTTCGCGTGCGATCCCGCGCCGCGCGCTTTGCCCCGTGCTGCCCGTGCGACCCACATGCCGCTCCACCCCCCTCCCTGCCCCTTCGACGGCGGTATCGAGGCGAGGAAGTATCTAAACATCTAGCCATACACAAGATACACGAACGGCTCTCCGGAGACAAGGAGGTGTTCCGGGGAGCATCAGTGCGGGCCTTGGAGCGGTCGATGGCGAAGCGTCGCGGCCACCTCGGTCAGCCGGCGAAGCATATGATGGTGGAGTCGGATGACCTGCGCGATGATCACGTCTGGGTCCTCGCCGTTCTCGGCCAGGCACTCCATCATCGAACTGAACAGCGCCTGGGGGAGCCGTGTCGCGCAGTCCAAGGCCTCTTCCACCGTGAGCGTACCGGTGCGCTCCGCCCCCTTGATCTGAGCCCAGATCTTGTCGAACAGCACCCTCGCCACCCCCTTGCGCGCTTCGGCCCCCGTCCGGGCCCGGCTGCACCTCGTGATGATTTTAGGGGGCGAGCGCCTCGGGGACGACCGGCAGGGCGGACCTGAGCGATCCACTGCGCGAATCGTCAAATGGCTGTTCAAAGGCTGAATGCTCGTGCCCGGGGAATCTGCAGCAGTCCGAGAGCAATGAATAAGGTTTTCAAATACAGCTGGACGCGAATCCGGTTGGGCGTGCCCTCGATCTATTGACTTGCGAAGATCGGCTTGAGGTTCAGCACGAATCGCGGAAGTTCGGGGTCGAGCGCTATGCTTGTGGGATCCCGGTGTGTTTCGGTCTTCCGGCCCGGCCGGGAGACCTCGACGCTCCTCTCATAGGGATCAATGAGGATCGCGATCTGCGCGCCGTTGGCGAGGTAGACGCGCATCTTTTCTTGGAGCTCCTTAACCTCATCCGACTTTGATCGCACTTCAAACACCGCATCCGGGCACAGCGGGAGAATCCCTTCTCGCTGCTCCACGCTGAGCACATCCCACCGGTCGCGTCGGACCCAAGAGGCATCTGGGGAGAAGAGCGCGCCATCAGAGAGGCGGAAGCCGCCTGAGGAACTGAACGCGATGCCGCGGCCATCTCTTTTCGTCCAGATGCCAAGTTGCAGGGAAATCTCATGCTCCCGATGCGAGGACTGCCCGCCCATGGGCGTCACAACGAGCTCTCCTTTAGCTGTGCGCTCGAACTGGTAACCCGGGTTCTGGCGCGAAAGCTCCAGGAGCTCATCATCGGTCACGGGCTTGGCAGGTCTCAGGGTGATCGCCATGGATGTCCCCTTTGGGCGTCCATCATTGTATCACAGCCGCCATCCCCTCCTGGCCGCTGGGCCCGGCTGTCCCTCGTGATGATTTTACGGAGCGACGCCCCCCAGGGTGACCGTCGGGGCGGACCTGAGCGATCCACTGCGCGAATCATCAAACTGCTGTTCCTGCGACTGTTCGTGCCCGGGGCTAGAAGCCTCCGCGGTGAAAGACGATGCGATTGGGCTCATGCAGCCGAGGATGTGGGCCGCCAATAAGTAAAGCGGGCCGGCACAGCATATAGTGGTGGTTGACGTTTGGCACAGTGGCTCGTAAACTACAACGTGATCCCGCTGGCCCTCATAAGTGTGATCCTGCAGTGTGACCCTGCTCCTCGGGAGGACGCTGTGACGCTCGGGGAAAAGATCCGCGTGGCGCGCCTCGAGCAGAAGCTCACCCAGGAGCAACTCGCCGGAACCGACCTGACCAAGTCGTACATCAGCGAGATCGAACGGGGCCACAGGAGCCCGCGTCTGATCACATTGAAGGCGCTGGCCCGCCGGCTCAACAGGCCGCTGTCTCATTTCCTCGATGGCGTCCCCGAGGACCGCGAGGTCGAAGCGTTCCTGGGCCTCGGCCTGGTCCGCCTGCGGGCCGGGATGCCCGGGAGCGCCTGCGCGCCTCTGGAGAAGGCTCTTGAGCTGGCGGTGCGGCAGGGGGACGAGATCCTCCAGGCCCGGGTCGAACTGGCGCTCGCCGCGGTGGATCAGGAGTTGGGTCACGTTCAGCGGGCGCAGCGGCGCCTGGACCGATGCTTTCGCGTGCTGGCGCGGGCGGGGGAGACCGCATCACTGGTTGCCGCCCACAGCTGTCTTGGGCGGATCAAGCTCGCGTCCGGAGATCCGGACTCGGCCTTGTGGGCATTTCAGGCGGCGATTCAACTCGCCGGGCAGCAGCCCGACGATCCGATCCTGTTGACCAAGTTGTATTTGGATCTCGGGATCGCACAACGGACGCTGGGCAGGGGCGCTGCCGCGCGTGAGGCCTTCCTCCTAGGGCTCGAGGTCGCGCGCTCGATGCGGGATCAGGAGCAGGTCGCGGCGCGGAACCTGGAATTGGCTGACGTAGCGGCGGCCGCGGGGCGGTTCCGAGAGACGTTCGAACACGCCGGGCGCGCGCAGGGTGTCTACGAGACTCTGGCGCATCAGCGGCGCCTGGCGAAGATGCACGAACATCTTGGTGAGCTGGCGATCGAGGAAGGAGCCTATGCGCAGGCGGAGCGCCACTACTGGTGCAGTCTGGACTTGCACGGGGCGTCGGCCGGTTTCTCCGGAGCGGGGCACGCGTTGAGCGGCCTTGCGCTTGTCCTCCTGGCACGCGACTCTCCTGATGCGGCCCAGATGATGTGCGAGGCTGCGTTGGCTCTGCTCGCCGGGGAGGCCGATCGCGGCGCACGGGCGCACGCCTTCGTGGTGCTCGGAACCATTCATCGACAACAGAGACGAGGGCGGCAGGCCAGGGCGGCCTTCCAAGAGGGGCTAGCCCTCTTTGTCGATCTCAATCGTGCGGGGGACGCCCGCCGCGCCCGACAGGAACTGGCGCTCCTCGCCCTTGAAGATGGAGACACGGCGGAGGCGCGCCGGTACGTGGAGGGACTGCGCGAGACGCCTACGGTGCGAGGTCCCTAGCCGTCAGGGCAGGCATATGTTCACAACGGCAGACACGACCGCGGTGCTGTCGGATGCGGCCTGGGTCACGGCCGAATCCACCCAGCTGCTGAACTGCCCGACCCGGTCGCCCTTGCCGTCGAGACAGTGGAAAAGGGCGAGCGCCTTTTGATTGTCGATTCCACCAGAGCCTTGGGCTGCGGCCGCAAACAGCGAGACCATGTCGAAGACACCGGCGGCGAAGCCGTTCTTGTAGATGTCGGACGAGTTTTGGTAGTCAGGGATGGTGTGCTCGAAGAACACGAACTTGCCCGGCGAAAACGAAGTTTGGCATGCTCTTGCCAGGATCGCGACGATAATGTTGGTGCCGCCGTCAGACGAGGCCTGGGTCACGGTGGAGTCCACCCAGCTCCTGAGCTGCGCGATCCGGTCACCTTTGCCGTCGAGGCACTGGAATAGTCCGAGTATTTCCTGGTCGTTCCTGCCGGAGCTCTCGGCTGTCGCGGCGAACAGCGAGACCATGTCGTAGACGCCCGCGGCGAAGCCCCGCCGGAAGCTCTCATCCTGAGGCCGATAGCTGGAGATGCGCTCGAAGACCGTGCCCGGGGAGGACCCGGCACCGGTGGACGAGGGAGGGTGACTGGGAGGAGGAACCGGGGCGGGAGGAACCACGGCCGCAGGAGCAGGCGGGGTGGGAGGGGTCGCGGTGGAGACATGTGCATACTCTTCCCACGTCATTCTCGCCGTATCGCCAAAATACGGTTTCACGTAATTGATCGGGATGGCCCCATTCAAATTCTGCGCGTCCTTGACCGAGAATGTATTGATCCCGATGACCTCTCCGTTGATATTGAGGAGCGGTCCCCCGCTCGAGCCGTGAGAAATGGGAGCTTGATGTTGGATGAAGCGGTAGCCTTTATCGGGATCGAGCCGCACGCTCTCCACGATGCCTGATGTAAAGGTCAAATCCAGACCCTGCGGGTTTCCGATGGCCAGGATCTGGTCGCCGACCTCGACCTTGTCGGAATCACCCACCTTGAGCGTCCGGAGCCCCGTGGCTTTGATGGACAGCACGGCGAAGTCGCGCCGGGCTTCCGTATAGATGACCCGGACATCCGTGTACACGTCTCCCCTCGGCAGCCTGACCGCAATCCGGGTGGCGCCCTGATCCGGAGCAATCACGTGGTTATTCGTCACGATGACGCCGGATGAGGAGACGATAAATCCGGTCCCGAGAGACGTCCAGTGATCGTCGGCGCCGTACTGCGTGATGAGCACGACGGCGGGGGCGCTTTGCCTGAACAACTGCTGGAAGGATGGGGTTGGCGCCGACTGCTGGGCCGGCGCGGCCGACACCCCCAGGGCGGTGGTGAGCAGCGCCAGGACGAGGCCCGCCGAGACCGGAATCGAGCGTGAACGCGCCTGAAGCTTTCGCTCAATCATCTGACCCGACCTCCATGTTGGGCTCGCAACCACCTTCCATTCTTCCCGGCTTCGTCGGCTTTCAGACTCCGCCGGAAGCCAGGATTCACGGGCGAGACCTTCGCATTGGCTTGGTTAGAGGCAACAACCTTGTATGGCTCAAAGTGTTATTGCATGTACAAAGGCTCAGAGTTATGTCTAACGTTACGTGAAACTATATAGATCTACGGCCGGTCTTGTCCTCCGGCTGCCGGTTTTTGGGCATGATGCCCTCTTAGGGGCTCCGCCGCCTTGCGAGGAGAATGGCGCCCCCAGAAAGGTGGATTCCATGCAGAATATCCGTAAAGTCATCACCAAGCAGGACTTCCGCCGGCTCGGTGGTGGCGCCGGCATCCTGGCGGGCATCGCCGCGGCGTGGCTCCTGGTCGGCTCGGCCGTGATCCTCCCTGCGTCCCGGCTCAGCCTTCTGGCGCAGGAGAACCCGCACCAGTACCTCACGTTTGCGGCAAAGCATCAGGTCATCGTGTGGATGGTCAACGTCCTCGGCGGGCTGCTGAGTCCGCTGCTCACCCTGGTGCTGTTCCTCGCGCTGGTCGATCGCTTCCAGGAAGACGCGCCGTACCAGTCGAGAACCGGCCTGGCGGTCGGTGTGGTCGGCATGGCCGGGTTTGCCATCGGGGCATTCCTCAAGCAGATCGGGCTTGGGTCGCTCGTAACCCTCTACGCCGCGAACAAGTCCGCCGCGGCGGTGGCCTTCTACGCGGTGAACGGGACGGCCAACTCCTTCCTGGGCCTGGGTGATCTGGGCCTCGGCCTGGGGATCCTCGTATTCGGCAGTCTGATGCTGCAAGCGCGCGGCAACTACGGGCATCTGGGCTTTCTGAGCTCCATCACCGGCATGCCGCTGATCCTCTCGGCGTTCGTGCCGCACATCATCCTCTACGTGATCACCTCCGTCCTGACCGTCGCCTGGCTCGCCTGGACCGGGACGCTCCTGTGGATGGAGACCGCCCCCCACGGAGCCACCCGCAGGGTGGGCGCGAGGGAAGGCCATCTGGTGAGGTCCTGACCGGCGAAAATCTCGAGAACCTCGAGGATCGCGCAAGACGTGGGGCGCGGCGCCTTCGTTGGCTCCCGCCCCGCATTCCTTGTACGGGACCGTTCCCGTGTCGGAACTGACCACATTTTGGCGTGAGATAGCGTGGCGCGATCTGGTCGCCTTACCGTGGCGGCGTTACGAGATCATGACCCGTTTGGGCCCCGCCGAGATTGTCGCGCTGATGCGGGGGGCCACCAAGCCGAACCAGTGGTTCGGGTTCGGGCTCGAACTCGAGCCCGAGCCGCCGCGGCCATTCAGCGGCACGGTCACGGCTGATGGGTTCATCGTGAGCCGGAGACATTGGTTTTGGAGTTACCCCGTGCCGGTGGTCATAGGGCGTCTCGGATGGGCACCCGGCGGGACGGGCATCTCCATCACGATGAGGTATAGCTGGTTGCTGGCATTCTGGATCTTGTGGATGACGGTCTTTGTTTGGTATCGTCTCACCATCCTGATTCACGAGCGCGGCGTCCTCGGGAATCTGACCCAGGTGCTTGCTCTTCTGGTGGGGATGCCCGCGTTCGCTTATCTGGCGTGCACGGTCGCGTTTGACGGGCAAGCGCGCTGGGCAAAAGCCAGGTTGGACGAGCTCCTCTCCGGTGACATCTACTCTGCGCGGCACGGCACACCCTACCTATAATCCGGATGCCGTTCAGCGGGAACCCGAACGTGTTTTGACAGATCAGGGGCTCTCTTGCCATAATGAGAACTAACCGCGGGGCGGTTAGCTCAGTGGCAGAGCGCATCCTTCACACGGATGAGGTCGCAGGTTCAAAACCTGCACCGCCCACCATGCACCCAGCTGCACCGGACTGACCGAGATCGCTGGGCGCCGCATCAATCCTGGGTTTCAGCCTTTCCGGCGATTGCACCGCATGACCTGCGGTTACATCCTGCGGTTTAAGATTTGCTTACTTCCGAAAAAATGCGCTGACGAATCTCTGCGCGAGATACGCCGATCCTGTTCAATACAGCATCAACTGTAAGGCTGTGTTCGAGGAGCGCCAGTAGCAAGTGCTCCGGTGTGATTTCGCGCCGGCGGAGCTTGCGAACTACGCCAATGGTTGAAAGGATTGCGTCTTTGCCGGCTTGAGTGAAAGGGCCATTCCATTTGACCATGGGCTGGCTCCATGCTTTTTCGCCCATTCCCTGCTCGACCTTCCGGCGGACCGCATCCAAAGAGATCCCAATTGTGGCGAGTGTCTCGGCGTCCTCAGCCTCGATCGCGCGGCGAATTGCCTCCGGAGTGACTCCCGCCTCGGCCAGGACCGACGACGCGACTGAACCACTTTGGGCGGCGATGCTGGCAAGGAGGTGCTCAGGCCCCACAGCCTCAGCGCCTAGGGCAGCGGCCTCTTTGCTCGCATGAATGATGGTGTTCCGCAACGATTCACTCATACGTTCAAACATGTTCTCACCCTAGCTTTAGGGCAAGCGGCGTCCAAACTTCTTATGGACGGCTTGCCGGCTGACATCAAGCAGGAGGGCAATCTGCTCCCACGTCCAGCCCTTAGCCCTCGCATTCTGTACCTGCACCGCCTCGAGCCGCTCCAGCAATCGCCGCAGGAGTGCCACGGCCCTTAGCCCCACGGCCGGGTCCTGACTGGTTGCCTTTTCGGCAAGATCCGTAGCCTTCGTCACCCTGTGATTGTAACATCAATCGTTCTCTTTGTCAACCTAGGTTGACGCCGCACGGCTCTAGGCCTGTCATTATTAGTCGGCGCCGCCTTTCGGGCGCGAATATGCGCAGCGCTCGGCCGCCACTGGGATCGGCTATTACACCGCCGCAGATCGATCCTAACTCTGTGGCGCCTGAGTCATACAAAACGCGGGCCACCCTTATTTTTCAAGCAGTCCCGAGGAGTTCGTCCTCATCGTCTGGATCAGATGCGTGCGGTAATTCCCCTGTCTGCCAGAGACCCCCTACGGGTAGGTAACTTACCGTAACGCCCGGCGAAGCGCCGGCGGTCCCGTAGGAGGGTGTGTATGAAAGCATTCTGGCTGAACATCGGCGTGGCGCTTTCGGCTGCGATCGGCGCCGTGATATCGATCATGGGCGACCTGATCCAAAAGCAGGATGCCTCCGCCACACTCAAGCTATCCGCGATCCTGGCCAGGAATGTCATGCCGAGGATCACTCCCCTCGC
>DATHLI010000263.1:0-33792 GCA_035488355.1 bacterium
CGCTCCCGCCCTGGCCGGCCGCGACGGACTCGACCAGGAAGGGATCGATCGCCGCATGATCGCCCTGGATGGGACGGCGAACAAGGGGCGCCTCGGCGCCAACGCGATCCTCGGGGTCTCGCTGGCCGCCGCGCAGGCCGCGGCCGCCGAATCGGGCGTCCCCCTCTTCGAGCGGCTCGGCGGCGGGGACGGCGCCGTCACCCTCCCTGTCCCGCTGATGAACATCCTCAACGGCGGCAAGCACGCCGACAGCACCCTCGAGTTTCAGGAGTTCATGGTCGCCCCGATCGGGGCTCCCACATTTTCCGAGGCGCTCCGGATGGGCGCCGAGACCTATCACGCTCTGCACCGCGTGCTCAAAGACCGGGGACTCGCCACCGGCGTGGGGGACGAGGGCGGGTTCGCCCCCAATCTGGCGGCCAACGAGGATGCCCTCGACCTCCTGATGGTCGCGATCGAACAGGCCGGGTTCGCGCCCGGCCGGGATGTGGCTCTGGCCATCGATCCGGCGTCGACCGAGTTCTACCGCGACGGACGGTACGCGCTGCGCCGCGGACAGGATCTCCGGCCGGCGGAAGGGATGATCGACTACTACGCGGATCTCGTCCGCCGGTTTCCGATCGTGTCCATCGAAGACGGGCTCGCCGAAGATGACTGGGATGGGTGGACGGCGCTCACGCGCCGGCTCGGAGCGCGCGTCCAGTTGATCGGGGACGACCTCTACGTCACGAACGCGGCCCGAATCGCCCAGGGGATCGCCCGGTCGGCCGGCAACGCCGTCCTGATCAAGCTCAACCAGGTAGGAACCCTGACCGAGACGCTCGAGGCGATCCGAATGACCCGCGGCCACGGTTGGAACGCGATCATCTCGCACCGATCCGGGGAGACCGAGGACACGACGATCGCGGATCTCGCCGCCGGGACGGGAGCCGGCCAGATCAAGACGGGCGCGCCGGCGCGGAGCGAGCGCGTCTGCAAGTACAACCAACTCCTTCGGATTGAAGAGCGCCTCGGCGCGCGCGCCCGCTACGCCGGGGCGGCCGCATTTACGCGAACGGCCCGGCCCGCCGGCAGCCCGTAGCCGCCGCGCGGGGAGGATTCTTCTCGCGGTCCCAGAACTCGGTACCACGATGCCCATCGGTCGCGGCCCGGGAGGGACGCCCCGATGGATGATCCCCTATCTGATCATCTGTCTGGCGGCCCTCCTACTCGCAGCAGCAGTCCTCTACCTGACGGCGGTCCACGTCCCAGCCGCCGTCGTCCGCCTGCCCCATGACGCCGCGTCCCCCCGTCCGGTGCATGATGTTCCCTACGCCACCCTGATCAACCACGCCGCGGAGGCCCATCACCTCAACCCGGCGCTGGTGGCGGCGGTGGTGGCGGTGGAGAGCGGATTCAACGCGCGGGCCCGGTCGCCTCGCGGCGCGCACGGCCTCATGCAGGTGCTGCCCGTCACCTGGAGGGAATTTGGGAGCGGGCAGACCTGCGCGCCCGAGATCGCGCGACTCACCGATCCTCCCTGCATGGACGACCCGGCGGCCAATCTCGAGACGGGCACCGTCTACCTACGGCGGCTCGTGGACCAGTTCAAGGGAGACCTTCCGCTCGCCCTCGCGGCCTATAACGCGGGCGCCGGACCCGTTCAGGAGCACGACGGCATCCCGCCGTTCCGGGAGACCACGCGGTACCTCCGTCAAGTGGCCCTGGCATGGTTCCACCTCCAGCGTGACGGGACCCTGACCCCGGTCTGGAGGCGTCTCCTCAGCCTGGTGGGCCTGGGACCATACGCCCGCAGTGTGGCGCTGGTCTCCCTGAGCGCGCTCATCGCGCCGTTCCTCCGGCGGACCCCGAGGGCGCCGCTTGTGGCGGTGGGACGGGAGACGCGGCGATGAGACGGCGCGCGCGCGCGGGCAGGGGTCGCGGGAGCGGCGCCCAGCGCCTGTCGGTCGGCGCCCACGGCCAAGGGCGCCGGGGGCCCAGTCCGACGGGCGGGAATCAGGCCCCGGCGGGCGCCGTCCGAGGACCCGGGGCCGGGGGTCGCGGGGATCGGCTCGCGGCCGTCCCGCTCAGGCCGCGCCTCTTGATGATCGCCCTCGGCTGTCTCGCCGGGTGGATGGTGATCGCCCTCGGCGCGCAGTATCTCCGCGCCTACACGCTGGCGCGCGAGGCGGCGCGCCTCGAGCGTCACCGCCAGGAACTGCGCGTCGAGAACGCGACCCTCCGGGCAGAGATCACCCGGCTCCAGACCGACGACCGCTACCTCGAGCGCCTCGCCCGCGAGCAGCTCGGCATGCTGCGCCCCGAGGAAATGGAACTGGTCATCGTCCCCTCGGCGGCGCGCGATCCTGGATCGCCCGGGAAGCCGCGCTCCGGGGATGGCCCCGCGCCCCCCGGGCGCGCGATCAGGGACTGGGCACAGGGCCTCCGCGGGGTGGTGGAGCGCTGGCTGAGACGGGTTGTGCCGGGCCCGTTCGGCGCGCTCCGCGGGCGCATGCCGCACTGACGTTCGATGGCGGCGAACGTCCAGCGCGCGCTTTTTTTCAATTGACACCCCCCAGAGCGTAGGCTATAATCCCTTCGCATCTCTCTAGGAGGGTCACGCATTACGTATGAGCCTTGAAACAGGCACGATTCTGGAAGGCATTGTTGTCAAGATCACCCACTACGGCGCGTTCGTAGAACTTCCCGATGGCAAGAGCGGCCTCGTTCACATCTCCGAAATCGCCGATACCTACGTCAAAGACGTGCGGGATTACCTGAAAGAGCAAGAGAAGGTCAAGGTCAAAGTGCTGGGCTACAACGACAAGGGCAAGCTCGACCTCTCCGTCAAACAGGCACTCGACCCCACCGAGCGGCAGTCGCGGGTGCGCGCCAAAGCCTCGTTCGATGAAAAACTCGCCAAGTTCCTCAAGGAAAGCGAAGAGCGGCTGCTCGACCTGAAGCGAAACACCGAAGCGAAACGCGGAGGCCGCCGCCGCTAGGCCGTCGCGCCACCGCTTCGCCCCGGTTACTCGATCCCGAGCATCCAGGCAATATCCTCGAACGCCTGCCAGACGATTTCGTCGCTCTGCATCTGGCGGCTGTGATCCCGGATGTCGATGAGGCCTTCCAGCTGATCGAGCTCATCCTGCATCTTTTGCAGACGGTTTCGCAGGCCCATGACGCGTTGATCGAGTGAGGTGTCCGGGAGCATTCCCCGGACCTTCTCGATCGCCTCCCGTTCCACGCGGCGCGCCATCCGGTCGATCTCGACGGGCTGGAGGCGCGAGTACACGACCAGCCCCCGGCGCTCCTCGATCGCCTCTGTGACGAGACCCTGGAGCTGCCGCAGCACCTGCTCGCTCATGGATGTCCTCCCCGGCACAGTCGTCCACGCGGCCGGCCGCGCCTCTCCCCGCTACGCCTCGATGGCCCCGGCCGGCGACGCTTCCTGGATCGCGGGCGGCGAAACGGCGCCGCAGCGCAGGAGGGCGCGGAGCGCGCCGAGGGTCACCTCCACGGTGTGGACATCCCCATCCTCGGAGGACCACGAACCGTCTGGACGCGCAAGCCCCCACAAGCGCTGCAGCCCGCGCCGGATGACGGGAGCCGACGCCGGCGCGCCGGCCTCCGCCAGGCACGCGAGCATTCCCGCCAACGCCCCAGGATACCATCGTTCGTCCCCGACTCCCGTCAGCGCCTCGACCGCCCGCGCGCTCGTCGAAGAGCCGGCTCCCTCCACGAGCCGGAAGACCGCTGCGGCGGCCCAGGTCGTCCGGAGAAACCCCAAGAACCGCCCGTCGGCCGCCTGCCGCGCCCGGAGCCAGGCGAGGGCCCGTGTCACCGCATGATCCTGACGGTATCCCAAAAGCGCGAGCCACCAGGCAGCCAGTGCAGTGCACAAGGCCTGGACCCGCGGGTCCCCCGGCACCAGATGCGGCGATGGGGCGTACCTGAGGAGCCCGGGAGACTCGTCCCACGTCCCGTCGGGCCGCTGCGCCGTCAGCAGATAGGTGACGGCCCGCTGCCCCTGCGGAAGCGCGAGCGTGGAGAGGTCCTGCATCCATCCGAGGACAAGCACGGTGGCTTCGACCGAGGATGGACGCCCCTGGACGAGTTCACCCGGGAACCCTCCGTCCTCGTTCTGCAGCACCTCGAGCGCGCGGAGGATCTTGGCATCCGGCCGCGTGCGCCCCAGGAGCCCCCGCAGGCGGGCCCGCTCCATCTCACTCCCGCTCTGGTCAATGTAGGCGATCGTCAGGCGCCAGTCGTACCTCACGACCACTGCCCGCCGGTGCGACCCTTAACCCTGGGCGACGCCATCGTCTCTTCCTCCCGCCCCCTGGATTACGGTCTCTGCGGGGGGAAGCCCTGCCCGGCAGGTCTTTCCCTTAGACCGCCCTGAAGAGACTTAAGGGATTACCTGGATAATCTGTCCACAACTTTGCAGGGAACAGATATGAAGTTACCTAGTTTCACGGGGAATGAGCCCGTGCTATGAGTAATTCGTAGCGGCTGAACGAGTTTTCAGGAGACCATTTGGGCAGCGCGTCGCATGGATTCCGGGTATGGATTCCGGGTGATGAGCGGTCAAAAAGCCCTAGAGGGTAACGGAGCGATCGTCCAGTCGACGATGTCCGATCCGGGGACAGCGGGGAGCCGTCTGTTGACACAAGCCGTAGACGTGAAAGTGCTGGCCGCTGATGCGCATCCGGTCACGCTGCTGGGGCTGCAGTACGTGCTGCAGTCTGATCCATCGCTCCAGCTGGTGGGGACCTGCGGCACCGGCGCGCAGGCGCTGGAGTTCTGCGCATCCCTGCGCCCGTCCCTCCTGATCACCGATGTGGCGCTGCCCGACATGTCCGGCATCGAGCTCTGCCGGACCGTGAAGCGGTCAGCCCCGGATGTGGATGTGCTCATCCTCACCGCCTCCGACGACAACGCCAGCATTTTTGGCGCCGTCGGCGCCGGCGTGTCGGGATACGTGCTCAAGGACATTACGCCCGAAAACCTCCTGCGCGCGATCCACGCGGTGCGGCGGGGGCAAACGATGGTCCATCCCGGCATCACGCGGCGGATGCTCGACCGGCTCACCCATATCACGCAGGACGGCAACGGTGGACTCCTGTTCGGCGAAAAGCTGTCCGAACGGGAGGCGGAGATCCTCGCCGAGGTCGCCCGGGGACTCTCCAACAAGGAAATCGCGCACAAGCTCTTCATCTCTGAAAGCACGGTCAAGAGCCGGCTGCGCAGCATCTTCAGCAAGATCGATGCGCGGGACCGCGCCCAGGCCGCTGCGTTCGCCATCCGCAGGGGGTACGTTCGATGAGCGGCATCCGGGTGGGGACGGCGCGGTGGTCTGATCGGTCCTGTTCTCCCCGTCTTCTGATTCGCCCAGTCTGAACCATCAGGATACCCAGCCCACCGCCGATGGATGTCCTTTCCATGGGCGATCGATATCTTTCTGACGCGGGCCGGGGTATGGTATCGTGGGCAAACGACAGGGGCGCATGCCGGTAGAATACGCGGACGAGGCCGCTGACATATTGCAGGCCATCCTTCAGGATCTCACGACCATCCTCAACATCCTCGAAGGCCGCGTCCTCTATTTGATCAAGGAAGGCGTCCGCGGCGCCATCGCCCCCGATGCCGTCGTCGCCGAACTGGCGCCTCTCTTGCGGGATCTCAAGGCGTGCTACCGGCGCCTGACAGACGTGAAGGAACGGCAGGATCTCAGCTACGACACCGCCAGGCAGTTGGACGAGGCCGATCGGCGCTGCGTGTGGATGTTTAGAAAGATCCGCTTCCAGCAGGTCTTCCTGACGAAACTGAGTCTGGAAGCACGGCTCAGAAGCCTCGTGTCGCCCGAGGCGTACGACATCTACCAACGGCTGCTCAATCTGGAGGAGGAAGAACGGGATGCTGTAAACGGCGACGATGCCAGGGTTCGCGACCTCTTGCTCGAACAGCAGCCCGAGAGGCACACCTCACCCCGGGACTCCGGATAACCCTCCGTACGCGCAGCCCGCCTCCATCGGGCGAAGAACCGCGTGCCCGGTTGGATGATTGTCTTCCCGCCCTGACGGGCGAACGGTTGTCCTGCTCGATTGGCGTAATCCCACGCCCGTTCGGCCACTACAGGCATACCTCGAAGGTGCCGCGATAGAATCATCGGGGCGCTTCTCCCCCGGGATGGAGCGTGATATGAAACTGTTATCGGTATGTGATGGCCGGGTTAAGCCGTCCCGGGCCCTCGGCTGTGTCTGACAGCCGACAACTCTCTTTTGGAGTACCGTCCGCGGTGCATCCCCGAGGGTCTGGAATGCACCGAAGGGGCGAAGCTAAACGCGGAGAGGATGGGGCAAAGATGATGAAACACGAGCGTACAGGCGGCAGGCTGTTCGCGGGCGCCACGGTCCTGATGGCCGCCCTTCTGATCCTTCCATTAAACTGCGCAGCAGGCATCCCGGCTCCGCCCGGTACCTTCTTTGGACCCGGCGACGTGCTGGAGATCTCCGTGTGGGGCTATCCCGACCTCACCCGGGACGCGGCCGTCGCCCCCGACGGCAAGATCGTGTTGCCCCTGATCGGCGCCGTCTCGACCACGGGGGTGTCTGCGGAGCGGCTGACCGCGCTCATCACCAAGGCCTATGCCGAGTTCATCATCGATCCACATGTCATGGTGAGCGTCAAAGAATATCGAACGCTGCACGTCTCGGTGCTCGGCCAGGTCGCACATCCGGGCGCCTACAACCTTCCCCTGGGCGCGCGTCTCGTCGATCTCGTCGCCGCGGGGGGCGGGCCGACCGAGGCGGCCGGTTTGAAGGAGGCGCAGTTCTCCCGTCCCGGACAGCCATCCGTCCTCGTGGACCTGACGCGCGTCATGGCCGGCGAGCCGGCGGTGAACGTACCGCTCGCCGGTGGGGAAACGCTCGTGGTCCCGGAGGACCTGACCAGTTTCGTGACCATTCAGGGCGAGGTGGCGCGGCCGGGACGGTACCGTCTCAAGGGCGACATGCACGTGCTGGACGCCCTGATGCTCGCGGGAGGACTGACCGAGAAGGCGTCGGTCACGCAGGCCTCGCTGACGCGGGGCTCGACCGGCACCGAGCCGCTCTTCCTCGATGATCTCCTGCTGCGCCAGCAGATGGACCGCAATGTGCCCCTCGCACCCGGGGACATCCTCTCGATCCCCGAGGAGCTCAACAACAAGATCTACGTCATCGGCGACGTCAGGACCCCCGGCATCTTTCCGGTGAAGGGCTCCATGACCCTGCTCCAGGCCATCGCCATGGCCGGCGGGCCGGAGCAGCGGGGGCCGGGGACCGCCGCCGCCGCCTATATCGTGCGGCGCAACGGCGCCACGCAGCGGGAGATCCAGGCGGGCCCCGCGGCGGGTCCCACGCAGGTGAGCGCGCTGCCGACCGGCGGCACGCTCATCACCGCCGACCTCTCGGCCATCATGCGTGATCCCCGCCGGGACGTCACGGTACAGCCCGGGGACGTCCTGGTGCTGCCGATGAGCGGGCTGGGCTCCTTCCAGGTCATCGCGAACCTTCTCGCCGGGGTTTGGTACCTCATCAAGTGAGGATGACACCCATGGCCGACGAGCGAACCCGGAGTGGATCTGCTGGGTACGAGATGAGCCTCCGCGATATCTTCGGCATCCTGCGCCGCCAGCGGGGGATCATCGTTCGAGTGCTCGTGGCCGCGCTGGCGCTGGGCGCTCTGGCCTCCCTGACCATGCGGCCGTCGTATCGGGCTCAGAGCGCGATCACCGCGGATAAAGCGCCCCCCGTCATCCTCCTCGATCACCCCGGCCAGGCCACCCAGGACCTCGGCACCTCCGTGGGACTCGAATCTCCGGATATTCCCACGCTGGTCGCTCTGGCGAAGAGCCGAACGGTGGCCGACCAGGCCGTCACCCGCCTCGCCGCCGCGCATGGGATGGGGGCGGCCAAAGCCATCCTGAAGACCTTGCGCGTGCAGCCGTTCCGGAACACGCAGATCGTCGCCATCAACGTCGACGCGGGCGACCCCGCGCTCGCGGCCGAAGCCGCGAACGCGGTGGTGGCGAGCCTCATCGAGATGGACCTCAACGCCCGCCGGCGGTGGGCCAGAGAAATGCGCGAGTTCATCGAGCAGCAGCTCGCCGACACGGACCCGAAGCTGCGGACGTCCGAAGATGCCCTGGCGAATTCGAAGGCTCAGTACGGCGATGTCCCGCTGAGCGAGAAGACGGTGACGAGCCTCACCCGGCTGGCCCAATTGGAGGCGGACCGGGTGGACGTTCGCCTCCGGCAGCAGGAAGCCCAGGCGCGCATCGCCGCCGCCCGGAAACGCCTCGCGCAGCAGGCGGAAATCACGCCGACCCACTGGCAGCCGAGCCCCTTGATCAACTCCCTGCAGACGCAGCTCGCCGCCGAGGAAATCGACCTGTCCGGCCTGCGCCAGCAGTTCACGCCGAAGCACCCGATGGTCCTCAACGTGGCCGGGAAGATCGCGGAGACGCGGCAGCGGCTCGACGCCGAGCTGGCCCGCAGCCTGCAGCCCGAGCAGTACGGGGTGGATCCCGTCTACCAGCAGCTGATCCAGCAGCTGCGGCAGGACGAGGTCCAAAGCGCCGCGCTGGACGCCCGCGATCAAGCGCTCGCGGCGGCGATCGACCAGTACGAAGGCACGATCAAGCAGCTTCCCGTCCGCGAGGTGGTGCAGGCCCGGCTCGCCAGGGACGTCACGGAAGCCGGGGCGATCCATCAGGCCCTCACCGACCGGCTGCAGCAGGCGCTCGTCGCGGAGGCCTCCATCGGCAGCGTCATTCGGGTCGTCGACGCGGCGAAGCCCCCAGCCACGCCGGCCAGGCGCCGGCTCCTCGGCCTGGTGTTCGGGGGGATCTTTGGGCTCGTGCTCGGCGTCGGCGGAGCGTTCATCAAGGAGCAGGCCGAGGACCCCATCAAGTCCGCCGAACACGGCGAACGGGTGCTGAGCCTTCGGGTGCTCGCGGCGATCCCGGAGATCTCGCCCGAGCTCGCCGGGACACCCGGGGCCGGCCCGGGACTGCGCGCTCCGAGTCTTTGGGAATCGCTCCGGGCCGGCCGCTGGTCGTCGGCGGGATTCCTAGAAACGGCCCGGCACCGGCGATCGGTGTTCGCGGAATCCTTCCGGCGTTTACGAACCAACCTCCTCTACCTCCGCAAGCAGCCGCCGCGGACCCTCCTGGTGACGAGCCCCGGGAGCGACGAGGGGACCGAGATTGTTGCGGCCAACCTCGCCGTCGCCCTGGCCCACGCCGGGCTGCGCGTCTGGCTGGTGGAGTGCGATCTGATGAACCCGGCGCTCGACCGGGCGCCGCCCTTGCAGAGTGCTTCCGGACGCGGGGCGCGCGCGGGCCTCGCCGACCTGCTCGGCAAGGGCATCGCCGAGCAGCAGGTGATCCGGCGAACCACCGTGGAGAACCTCTGGTTCATCCCCGCCGGCACCCCGCCCGCCACTCCGACGGAACTGCTGGGCAGCCGCAGGATGCGCGCGTTCTTGACTCAGGACCGCGACGACGTCGACATCGTCGTGCTGGCCGCGGCCCCCACGGTGCCGGTGACCGATGCCGCTGTGCTCGCGCCGGCGGTCGAAGGCGTGCTGCTCGTCGCGCGCATCGGCACCACATCCGTGGAGTCCGCGCAGCTGGCGCGCCGGCACATCGAGGCGGTCGGGGCACAGGTCCTGGGTGTGGTCTTGACCGGCGCGACGATCGCGGGCCCCGGGACCCGCCCGGGCCGCTCCGACCGCCACGATGGCGTCGAAGAGTCTCCGGCGTGGTTTTTCGGGCCCGGCCGGCACCCCTCCGCCGAGACCGGGGCGTCGCCCGCTCCGGAATCCCCCGAGACCGGGGCGTCGACCGCTCCGATGAGCGTCCGCGGCGGCGCGCGGCTTCCGCTGCTCACGGGAACGCTCGCCACGCTCCTCGCCGCGGGCGCCGGGATCACCGTGGGGCTGCTGTTGCGATGAGCGTCCCCGCCGCTGCGACCGGCAGCTCCGGGACTCCCCTCGCCGAAGCGGCACGCTGCCGGCGCCGCGGATGATCCAGGCCGGCCCACATGACAGGCCCGCGAGCATGGCTCAAGGAGATGCTTGTCGCGGCCGGCAGGCAGCTGGTCGTTGCCAAGCGCTCCTCCCGGGTGGTGATTCTCTGTTATCATTCCGTGTCCACCGCATCCTTTGCCTCGGCGACTCCACAGGAGTTCGAGCAGCACCTGCGCTGGCTCCGGACCCATTGCGAGATCGTCCCATTCCGCCGGGCCGCGGAGACGGCGGGCGGCCCGCCGGGGGACCGGCCGGCCGTCGCGATCACCTTCGATGACGGCTATGCCGACAATTACGAGTACGCGTTCCCGCTGCTCCAGAGCTACGAGGTGCCGGCCACGTTTTTTCTCACCGCCGGGCTGCTGGAGCGCCACCCGCGCGTGGTAGAGCGGTTCCAGACGCTCTACCACGCGCGGGACATCCGCCCGCTGGAGTGGGCCCAGGTCCGGGAGATGCGGAGCGCCGGGATGGAGTTCGGAGCGCACACGTACAGCCATCCCAACCTCAGGCGCCTCACGCGGTCCGCCGCGGAGACCGAGTTGAGGCAGTCCAAGGCCATCCTGGAGGATCACCTGAGCGAGCGGGTCGGCGCGATGGCCTATCCCTTCGGCATCCCCAGACGTCACTTCACGCCGGAGACGATGGACCTCGCGGCGGCGGCGGGCTATGACTGCGCGGCCGCGATCACGCTGCGGGCGCTTCAGCGCTCCCATTCCCGGCTCGCCATTCCGCGCTTCCCGGTCTCGCGGGGGGGCCTGGGGACCCTCACCGACATGATCGCCGGCGCGTGGGACCTGTTCGGGGTCTGGCAAGAACGGGCCCCGCTGGCGCTGCAGCACAGCCGTTGGGACCGGTATGAATGAATCGGCTGGAGATGTGCCACCGCATGCTTCCACGAAATCCGGCGGGATTGCTCACCAAAGGATTTTGGGCCGTCATGGACCAGGGACTCTTCGCCGTCTCTAACTTCCTCCTCAACGTGCTGCTGGCGCGGTGGCTCCCTCCCAAGGAGTATGGGGCATTCACGATCGCGTTCACCGTCTTCCTGCTCCTGGGGACCGCTCACGAAGCGCTCCTCACCGAACCGATGCTGGTGTTCGGCCCAAGCAGGTACAAGGAGCGCCGCTCCGAGTACCTGCGCGCGCTGCTGGGCGGTCACTGGGGACTCGTCATCGCCGGCAGCCTGTTCGTCGGCATCTGCGGCGGGGTGATCGGCGCGTCCGGCCCGAGCGTCCTGGCCTCCGCTCTGCTGGGCTTTGCGGCGGCGGGCCCCGTCATCCTCCTGCTCTGGTTCATGCGGCGGGCCTGCTACATGCGCCTGGAGCCCCACCTGGCCGCATCGGGAGGGCTGGTGTACCTCGTCCTCATGGTCATCGGCCTCTTCGAGCTGTCCCGGCACGGGTGGCTGTCGATCGCCGCGGCGCTCTGGGTCATGGGGAGTGCGAGCCTGATCACCAGCCTGTGGCTGGCGGCGCGTCTCCGCCTCTCCATCCGCCCGTCCGCGCCCGCCGCGGTGGCGCGTGAGGTCCTCCGGGATCATTGGGGGTACGGGCGGTGGTCGGCCGCCACGATGGGCCTGGTGTGGCTCCCGGGGAACATCTACTACCTGCTGCTTCCCGTCTTTCGAGGCCTGGAGGCCAGCGGGACGTTCAAGGCGCTGACCAATCTGATCCTGCCCGTCCAGCATGTGTACACGGCGATGGCGATCCTGCTCGTGCCGGCCCTCGTCCGGGCCCGCGGGGAGGCGGAGTTCGGGCGCCTGACGTCCCTGACCTTGGCGCTGGTGACCGCCGGTTCCCTCGCCTACTGCGCGCTCCTCATCGTGTTCCACCATCCCATCATGGCGTGGATGTACGGCGGACAGTACGAGGGATACATCGATGTGCTCTGGATGCTGGGATTTGTCCTCGTCGCGTCCGGGGCGGCGAGCATTCTCAGCGGGGCCCTGCGCGCGCTGGAACGGCCCGACCAGGTCTTCTGGGCCTATGGCCTTTCGACGGTCGCGGTCCTGACCTTCGGCCTGTGGGCCACGGTCGCGTGGGGGGTGGTGGGCGCGGGGCTGGGGCTCGCCCTGTCGTCCGCAGCGCGGGCGGCGGCTATGTGGGCCTACTATCACCGCTCGGGAGGGTCGCATGCTGCTCCGGGAATCCCCCGGATCGTCGGCGCAACGCACGTGCTCTGAGATGCTGCTCAACGTGTGCGCGGCGCTGGACGAGGCCGGGATCGATTGGTGCGTGCTCCACGGCTACGCGACGTATCCCGAGGACGTCGACCCGGATGACGTCGATCTGATGGTCCGTCCCGAGCACTTCCCCGAGGTCCCGCGGGTCCTCGCCCGTCTGCCCGGGGTGAGGCTGGTGCACTTCAGGACCCATGATGGGGGGACGTCCACCCGGTACGACGTGGTGTCGCAGACCCCCGAGGGGATCCCTGTGATCCTGGGGTTGGATGTGGCCTCCGAGATTCGAGACCTGGGGATCCGGTTGTTGAGCCCCGAGGAGTTCCTCGCCGGGCGGAGGCGGTTCAAGGAGCGCCTCTGGATTCCCCCGCCGTCCATTGAGTTCGGCCACTACCTGTTGAAGAAGCTGGGAAAGAGCGCGTGGTTTGGCCGGGACGCGTTGGATGGGGAGCACGAGGCGTGCCTCAGCGCCCTGTTCGCCGAGGACCCGGAGGGATGCCGGCGCCAGCTGGCGCGGTTTTTCCCGAAGGCCGAGGCCGCGCTGATCGCTCAGGCGGCACACCACCGCCGCTGGGAGACCGTGCGCTCGCAGCTGGACACATTGCGCCGGGCGGCGGCGCGAAAGACGCGCCTGGCGCACCCTCAAAATTTGCTGCGGTATTGGGCCGGCGATGTCACGCGGGGGATCCGGCGCGTGCTGCAGCCCCCTGGGCTCATGGTCGCGTTTCTTGGACTCGACGGCTCAGGGAAGAGCGCGGTGATCGCGCGGACGATGGAGGCGCTCGGGATCTTCTTCTCGTCGGCGAAGCGGTATCACCTCCGCCCGTCCCTGGGCGCGCACGGAGGCGACGACACGCCCGGCCTCGAGTACGAGCCGGCCCGCGGCCCGATCCTGTCGCTGGCGAAACTCGGGCTGTGGTGGACGGATTACTGGCTGGGGTATGCGCTGGACATCTTTCCCCGATTGGTCCGGTCGACCCTCGTCCTGTTCGATCGCTATTACGACGACCTGCTCGTGGATCCCCAACGGTACCGGTTCGGGGGGCCGCTGTGGCTCGCCCGGATGGTGGCGCGGTATCTCCCGCGCCCCGAGTTGGTCATTCTCCTCGACGGGCCCCCGGAACTGCTGCGCGCCCGAAAGCACGGCGCCGACTTCGACGACGCGACCCGGCAACGCGGCGCCTACGTCTCGCTGGTGCGAGGGTTGCGCGGCGGGCATGTCGTGGACGCATCGCGGCCGCTGGACGAGGTGGCGGCGGCCGTCCAGCAGATCATCCAGCGCCATTTGAGCGCGCGTACGGCGCAGAGGCTGAGGCTGACCCCCCCATGGACACCCTCCCGTTCAGCTCGGTCCTGAGGCCGACCCTGGATGGGACGGGGAGACCCTACCTCCTCCGCCCCAGCCGGCACAGATCCGGCTGGCTCCTGCCCGCGGAGCCCGCGCTCCGCCGCCCCGGCATGAGCGCCTTCGGCCAGAGCGGAGTGAAGGGGTTCCTCGGACGGAGCCTCCCCGCAGCCTGGCTCGGCGGCCGGCGGCTCTGGTGCGATGTCGGCCCGCTGGAACGGGCGCTGGCGCGGGCGGTGGGGGAGCCGGATGTGCGCCTGGCCTTCTGCATCGGCACCTCGGGCGCCTACCGAAAGCTGACCGCGGAAGTGATCACATCCGGAGGCCGCGTTCCTGCCTATGCGAAGATCGCGGTCCACGCCCCGGCCCAGGCCTCGCTGGAGCGCGAGCAGGCGACCCTCCTGCGCCTGTCGACCGCGGACGCCCTGCGCGGCAGAGTCCCCGAGGTGCTGGCGTGGTTCCGATGGGACGGCGCGCAGGTGCTGGTCACCACGGCGGGGGCCGGCCGGATCGGCCCGAGCCGGTTCGGGGAGCAGCACGCCGAGTTCCTCCGGCGGCTGCACGATGCGTTTGTCGAGAAGAAGCCGTTTCTGGCGAGCGCAATGTGGGCCCGCATGGCGGCCGCGGTCCGGCGCCTGACACCCCGGATGTCCGGCGAGTGGTCTCTCCGCTGCCGGAATGCGCTGACCCTTCTTGCGGAGCGCCTGGGGCCGGGGGTGCTGCCGCTCTCCGCCGCACACCGGGATTTCACCCCGTGGAATACCCGGGTGGGACCGCAGGGGTTGTACGTCTTCGACTGGGAGGCGGCGGTCGAGGGCACCACGCCGCTGTACGACGCCTTCCACTTCCAGGCTATGCAGGCGGCGCTCGCGGGAAAACCGTACCACCCGTCCCGCGGCCGGCAGCACGACCTCGTCGCCGCCCTCTGGCCCGAGTGGCGGGCCCATCTTGCGCCCCTGTACCTCGCCTACCTGGTGGACATGGGCCTGTTCTACACCGAGGCCCGGCTGGAGGCGCCCGACTCGGGTGACGACCGGGAACAGCGCTGGCTCGCGCACCACATCGACATCTACACGGAGGGCCGCTGTGAGGTGGCCTAGCATTTCGGTTGTGACGTGTTCGTACAACCAGGCTCGCTTTCTCGACGCCGCCATGCGCAGCGTGCTCGAACAGCGCTACCCGCGGCTCGAGTACATCGTGATCGACGGGGCGTCGACGGACGGCAGCGTCGACGTGATCCGGCGATACGCGAACGAGCTGGCGTATTGGGCCAGCGAGCCGGATGGCGGCCAGACCGACGCGCTCATCAAGGGCTTTGCCCGCGCCACGGGGGACATCCAGTGCTGGATGAACTCCGACGACCTCCTCGAGCCGGGGTCGCTGCATGAGGTCGCGCGGTTCTTCGAGACCCACCCCCAGGCGCGCGTCGTCTACGGGGACGCCACCTGGATCGACGCGAACGGCCGGCCGCTGAAACGCAAGCGGGAACACGGCTTCAGCCGCTTCGTCTGGATGTACGATCACAACTACATTCCCCAACCCTCCACGTTCTGGCGGCGAGATCTCTACGAGGAAGTCGGGGGGTTGGACCCGCGGTTTGACTACTCCATGGATGCCGACCTCTGGATCCGCTTTGCGCAGGTCACGGCCATGTACCACACGAACCGCGTCTGGTCTCGCGAGCGGATCTATCCCGAGCAGAAGAACCAGCGGTGGCGGACGCGGTGTGATGCCGAGGACCTCCTGATTCGCCGGCGGTATCTGGGCGACGAGCGTCCCTGGTCGCGGCGCGCGAAAGCGCTGGTGGCCAAGGGAATGCGGGTGACCTGGAAGATGGCGCTGGGGAGCTACCGCCCTCCCCGGGAGGGGTAGGCGAGGCCATGCCCACCGCTCCGCACGGACGAGGGCTCTGCGTGCTGACGCTGCACCGCATCGTCGAGCGCTGTCAGGCGGATCACGATATCACCTGGAGCTCCTTCCGCGCCCTGCTGGATGGGATCGCGGCCGGCGGGACCAGGGTCGATGCGCGCCTGGGCTCCGAGGACTGTCTGCGGGGACGGGCCGTCGCGCTCACCTTCGACGACGGCACGGCGGATCACCTGAGGGCCGGCGAAGAGCTCGCCGGACGCGGCATCCCAGGCCTGTTCTTCGTTCCGGCCGGGAGGATGGGCCGGCCCGGACACCTCGGCGCCCCGCAGCTGCGTGCGCTGTCCGCGCTCGGGCACGGCGTGGGGTCGCATGGGTGGAGCCACCTCCCCCTCGACGAGGAGATGCCGCCCGAGGTCGTCACCCGGGAGCTGCGAGATTCGAAGCGGCTGCTGGAGGACGCCGCGGGGACCGGCGTGGTGTTGTTTGCCCCGCCGGGAGGAATCGACTGCGCGTCGACGAGGCGGGAGCTCCCCGCCCACGGATACGCGGCGTCGCGGTCCATGCGGTGGGGCATCTATGGATCCCTGAGGGACCGCTGGAGCATTCCCTGCGTCCCGGTGACCGAATGGACGCTGGCCCGCGGCTGGGTAGCGCAGGTCCTGCGGGCGCACGAACTGCCCCTCGCCATGAAGTCGACGTGGGCCCTCAAGCGATTGATGCCGGACGCGGTGCGCACCTCGGTCCGGCGGACGCTCCATCGCTCCTTCAGGGCGGCGGGCTGAACCGGAGACGCGTCCATGAAAGTCCTCCTCTCTGCCTACGCCTGCGAGCCCGGGAAAGGCTCGGAACCCGCGGTGGGTTGGAACACCGCCCTGGCGCTCGCCCCCTATCACGAAATCTGGGTGCTGACGCGCGCCAACAACCGCCGGGCGATTGAACAGGAACTGGCCCGCGGGGGGCCCACCCCCCGGCCGCACTTTGTCTACTATGACCTCCCCGGCTGGGTCCGGCGGCTGAAGCGCGGGGAAGCGGGCATCCAACTCTACTATTACCTCTGGCAGATCGGGGTGTACTCCAGAGCGCTGCGGTTCCACCGCGAGATCGGCTTTGACCTGACCCACCATCTCACGTTCGGGAAGTACTGGGCCCCGAGTCTCCTGGCGCTGCTTCCGGTGCCGTTCGTCTGGGGACCGCTCGGGGGCGCCGAATCGGCCCCCCAAGCGTTCCGGCGCGAGTTCAGCCCTCGAGGAAAGCTCTACGAAGGGCTGCGGGACGCGGGACGCTGGCTGGGCGAGCACGATCGGCTCGTGCGCATGACCGCCCGGCGAAGCGCGCTGGCGTTCACCAAGACCGAGACGACGGCCGCGCGCGTTCGCGCCCTCGGCGCACGACACGTGCGGGTGGTCCCCGGAGACCAGCTGCCCGCGGCGGAGCTCAACGGCATGGCCAGGGGCGTCCCGGCGCACGGAGGCCCGGTGCGGTTCATCAGCCTCGGCAATCTCCTGCATCTGAAAGGGTTTCACCTCGGACTCCGCGCCTTTGCGCAGAGCGACCTGACCGGCGCTGAATATTGGATCGTGGGGGACGGCCCCGAGCGGAAGCGACTGCAGGACCTCGCGGAGGCGCTGGGATGCGCGGCGCGGGTCAAGTTTTGGGGCCGCCTGCCGCGGGAAGAGGCTCTGGGCCGATTGGCAGAGTCGCACGTCCTGGTCCATCCGAGCCTGCACGACTCCGGAAGCTTCGCCTGCGTGGAGGCGATGGCGGTGGGGCGGCCGGTCATCTGCTTCGACCTGGGCGGGCCTGGCGCGCAGGTCACTGAGGAGACCGGGGTCAAGGTCCAGGCTCACCATCCCGAGCAGGCGATCCGCGACCTCGCCGGCGCCATGCGCCTGCTGGCGCGCGACCCTGACCGGCGGCGGCGGATGGGGGAGGCGGCAAGGCAGCGGGGCCGGACCGCGTTCCGCTGGGAGGATCAGGCGGTGGTGCTCGACGCCATGTACCGCCGGGCGCGGAGTGGGTCCAATGAGTAAGAACTTGCTGACGCGGGACCGGCTCTGGTGGCTCTTCTGGTTTTGGGCGGGGCTGAGGTCCGCGCTGGTGGTGTTCATGCAGGACGATTCGGTGCTCTTCGCCGCCGTGGACACGCTCACGACCGTCTTCCTGGGGATGACCATCATCCTCGCGTCCGGCCGGCTGTTCCCATTTCGCCTGAGGGGCATCAGCCTGGTGATCCTGCTGCTGAACGGGGTCAACGTGGTCTCCGTCTTCACGTCGTCGGTCTACTTTGAAAGTCCGCTGAGGATCTACACCTATCTCGTGAACACGCTGGCGTGGAGCCTCCCCGCGCTCGCCTACGCGGACACCCAGGATGCCCGAGCCGGGCTCGGCAAGATGGGGCGCGCCTTCGCGCTCGGCACGGTGCTGCTGGTCCTGGCGCCGCTCGCCGTGGAAGGGCTCTCGGGGCTCAGCACCCGGTATGGGATCGACGAGCTGCTCGACCCCAACACCATCGGGTTCCATACGGCGGTGGCCTTCGTATTTATCCTCGCCTGGATCCGCACCGGCCTGTCCGGGACCCTCGACTGGCTGCTGGCCCTGTTCTTCGCCGTGGCGCTGCTCCTGACGTTCAGCAAGACCGCCCTGGTGGGGGCGACCGCGGCGGTGCTCCTCCTCTGGACGCTGGCCGGCCTGCGGGAGAAGCCGGCGCAGCTGGGGGCGCAGCTGATCGCGATCACGATCCCGCTCCTGCTCCTGTGGGGCCGGGTCACCAACGAAACGGCAGCGTACCTCGAGGACCCATACGGGGATCCCGCCACCTTGAGCGGTCGCATTCCGCTGTGGCAGATCGTGATGAGCCTCTCCACCGAGCACCCCTGGCTCGGGTTCGGCTATGGCACGTTTCGCGAAGTGATCAGGCCGTATAGCGGCATCTGGGGCATTGAGATCGTGCACGCGCACAACGCGTACCTGACCGCGCTGCTGCAGACCGGGGTCGTCGGAGCTGCGCTCACGTTACTCCTGGCCGTCGTGGTGCTGGGACAGGCCGTCCGGCTCGTCAGGCACCGCCGCAGCGATGCGGCGCGATTGTGGATCGCCCTGGCCGCTCTTGTGCTGATCCGCTCATTGACCGAAGGGACCTTCGGCGCGGGCGGGTTCGAATTCGGGCTGCTGGCCGCGCTCGGCGTGCTCGGCGAGCGGATCGCGGCCGAAGAGGACGATCGGCTTCCCTCAACCGCCGCGGCCGGAGCCCCCCAGCAGCGTCTCGCGGAGGCGCTGTGAAGATTCTGCTGCTCCATAACGCGTACCAGCAGCGGGGCGGCGAAGACGCCGCGGTGGCCCGCGAGCAGAGTCTCCTGTCGGCGCGCGGCCACGAGGTCAGCCGGTATTCCGTGTCCAATGACGCCGTGCAGGACGCGTGGGACAGGATGCGGACCGCGCTCGGGGCTCCCTACTCCCTGCCGGCGCGGGGCAGGGTCGCCGCCGAGATCCGGCGGGTTCGGCCGGACATCGTCCACGTGCACAACTTCTTTCCCCTGCTCACCCCTTCGGTGTACGATGCCTGCCGCGCCGCGGGGGTCCCGGTCGTCCAGACCCTCCACAACTACCGGCTCCTGTGCCTGAACGCGCTGTTCTTTCGTGACGGCCGCGTCTGCGAAGACTGCCTGGGCATCCCCGCCCCATGGCCGGGCGTGCGACACGGGTGCTATCGGGGCAGCCGGGGGGCGAGCGCCGCCGTGGCAGCGATGCTCACCGTGCACCGCGTCTTGAGGACCTGGACGGTGAAGGTCGACGCGTACATCGCCCTCTCTGATTTCGCCCGGGCCAAGTTCATCCAGGGGGGCCTCCCGGCCCATAAGATCTCCGTCAAGCCCAACTTCGTCGACCCCGACCCCGGACCCGGAGAGGGCCGCGGCGGCTATGCCCTCTTTGTCGGACGGCTCTCGCCGGAGAAGGGCCTGGACACGCTGCTCGCCGCGTGGATGCGGCTCGGGAACGCGGTCCCCCTCAAAATCATCGGAGACGGCCCGCTGGCGCCCCAGGTGAAGGCCGCCGCCGCGAGGAGCTCGGGCGTGGAGTGGCTCGGCCCGCAATCCCCGGAACGCGTCCTGGTGTTGATGAAGGACGCCCGAGCGCTGGTCTTCCCATCTCGCTGCTACGAGAACTTCCCGCTGGTGATCGCGGAAGCGTACGCCGTGGGGCTGCCGGTCATCGCCGGGGACCTGGGGAGCACCTCGTCGCTGGTCGACCACGGACGGACCGGGCTCCGATTTGCCTCGGGCGATCCGGCCGGCCTGGCGGCGGCGGTGACGCGGCTGCGGGCCCGCCCCGAAGAGCGGGCGGCCATGCGCCGGGCCGCGAGAGTCGAGTTCGAGCAGAAGTACACGGCCGAGCGAAACTACCAGACGCTGATGGAGATCTACGGGCGCGCGATGCCGGGCGCGCGCGCGAGGCTGGTCAAATCGTCATCGGGCATTGTTCGCCCAGGGAGGTGGAGAATGGTTCGCGCGTTGGTCACGGGAGCAGGAGGGTTCATCGGACATCATCTGGTGCGGCGGTTGGTGCAGAGCGGCTGCTGGGTCCGGGGGATCGATATCAAGGCGCCGGAGTTCGAGCAGAGCCCGGCCCACGACTTCAGGCCGTTGGACCTCCGCCGGCCCGAGCACGCGCTGGTCGCGACCGAGGGAATCGACGACGTGTACCATGTGGCGGCCGATATGGGGGGGATCGGCTACATCACCGCCAATCACGCCGAGATCGCCCGGAACAACATGCTGATCAACGCGCATATGCTGGACGCGGCCAGGGCCAACGGCGTCCGGCGCTTCCTCTTCTCCTCCTCGGCCTGCATCTACCCGCAGTATCTCCAGCACAGCGCGGAGGTCACGCCGTTGAAGGAGGAGCAGGCCTACCCCGCCGATCCCGAAGAGGGCTACGGCTGGGAAAAGCTCTTCATGGAGAAGCTCTGCCAGTACTACCGCGAGGACTACGGCCTCGAGACCCGCGTGGTGCGCTTTCACAACATCTACGGCCCGCTGGGGACCTACCGGGGGGGACGGGAGAAGGCCCCGGCGGCGCTCTGCCGCAAGATCGCGCTGGCGAAACTGACCGGCCGCGCCGAGGTGCAGATCTGGGGGGATGGCGAGCAGACGCGCTCGTTCTGCTACGTCGAGGACTGCGTGACCGGGATCATCAAACTGATGGCCTCCGAGTACCCGCACCCGCTCAATCTGGGCACGGACCGCCTGGTCACGATCAACGAGCTGGCGGACTTGGTCGCCCAGATCGCGGGGATTCGGATCGAGAAGCGGCACATCCCCGGACCGCAGGGCGTGCGGGGCCGAAACTCGGACAACACCCGCCTGCGTGAGGTCCTTGGCTGGGAACCGGAGATCTCGCTGGAGGAGGGGCTCCGCCGCACGTACACCTGGATCGAGGATCGGGTCCAGGCCGAGCTCCCGCGCGGGCAGGCCCGGGCGGCCGCCCATACGGGCGAGTGATCCTGCCGTGACCGGAACGGCATCCATGCCGGCCGAGACGGCATCCCGCCGGGCGAACATCCTGGGGGTGGGCGTGAGCCCGATCGACATGGACACCGCGTTGGACACCGTCGACCGGTGGATCGCGCGGCGCCGGCAGCACTACGTCTGCGTCACGACCGTCCACGGCGTGATGGAGTGCCAGCGCGATCAGGACCTGCGGCGGATTCACAACACCGCCGGCCTGGTGACGCCCGACGGGATGCCGCTCGTCTGGCTCAGCCGCCTCATGGGGTTCCCCCACGTCCAGCGGGTCTATGGGCCCGACCTCATGCTCGCCCTGTGCAGCCATTCAGCGACGAGGGGCTACCGCCACTTCTTCTTTGGAGGGGATCGAGATGTCCCGGACCGGCTGACCGCGAACCTCCAGCGGCGCTTCCCGGGGTTGCTGGTGGCCGGCGCCTATGCCCCTCCGTTTCGCCCCCTCACCGCCGACGAGGACGACCGCATCGTGCGGACCATCAATGACGCCGCCCCGGATATCGTCTGGGTCGGCCTCGGCACCCCCAAACAGGAATACTGGATGGCCCGGCACGTGGGCAGGCTGAGGGCGCCCGTGTTGATCGGCGTCGGCGCGGCGTTCGACTTCCACGCCGGCGTCAAGAAACAGGCCCCGGTCTGGATGCGCGGGAGCGGGCTGGAGTGGATGTTCCGTCTCCTGAGCGAGCCCCGGCGGCTCTGGTCGCGCTATCTGGTCAAGGGGCCCATCTTCCTCTCGCTGCTCTTTCTACAAATGTTGGGGCTCAAGCAGTACCGGTTGGAGTAACATCGGACCTCTCCCATGTTCAGGCGCTTCGGCCCCAACTATATGGCTCTCCAGTATCTCCTGGACCTCGGGTCCGCCGCGCTGGCCCTCTGGGCGGCCCAGCGCCTGCGGGTGCTGCCGGTCGGCCCCCCCATCCACGACGCCGAGGCTCGGGTGCCCCTGCTCGTGTACGGGCTCGTGGCGCTCATCTTCGGGATCATCCTGCCCCTGCTCGACCTGTACGACGCCCGACGGATCTTTCGGGCTTCCAACGAGGCCGCGCGGGTGGTGCTCGGTACGCTCATGTCCGGCTGCGCCCTCGCCGGCGCGCTATTTCTGACGTACCGCGGCGTGTCTCGCATCGTGTTCCTGTATTTCGTGGCGGGGGCCCTCCTGCTGCTGCTGGGCTACCGCGGGGTGCTGCGGGCCCTCTACCGGACGGTGCGGTGGGGAACGCAGATGCCCGTGGTGCTCATCGCCGGGGCCGGGCCGCTGGGCGAGCAGGCGGCGGCGGCGCTGGATGCGGCGGGCGCCGCCATCGCCGGGTTCATCGACGACGATGCCGCGTCCGGGGGCCGGGTGAACGGGCGCGCCGTGTTGGGCGGCCTCGATGAAATCCCCGCCGTCGTCGAGCGCTGGGGGGTGACCGACATCGTCTTCGCCCTTCCCCGTCACGCCCAGGAGCGGCTGGCCGGCCTGCTGGTGTCGCTGTGGAAGCTTCCTCTGCGCGTGTACACGATCCCGGATTTCTTCGATCTGGGAGTGGCCCGCACCCGGGTCGACTACCTCGGCGGCCTGACGCTGGTCGGGCTGCGCGAGCCCGTGATCGACGGCTTCCAGCGGGTGGCCAAGCGGCTCGTCGATCTGGCGCTGGGCTGCGCCCTCTTTCTCTGCGCGCTGCCGGTCATGGGCCTGATCGCGCTCGCCATTCGCCTGGATTCGCCCGGGCCGGTGGTCTTCCGGCAGCAGCGCGTCGGGGAGAACGGGCGTCTCTTCACGATGTACAAGTTTCGGACGATGGTCGCCGACGCGGAGCGCAGACAAGACCCATCGTCCCTCCCGACGCGATCGGGGAAGGTCATCCACAAGCGGGCCGATGATCCGCGGGTCACCCGGGTCGGGCGGGTGCTGCGCCGCCTCAGCCTCGATGAACTGCTCCAGCTGGTGAACGTGCTCCGCGGCGAGATGAGCCTGGTGGGCCCCCGCCCCGAGATGCCGTGGGTCGTCGCCCAATACGATCCCTGGCAGTACCAGCGGCTGGCGGTCCCTCAGGGGATGACGTCCTGGTACGTCGTGAACGGGCGCAGCGAGACCCCCATGCACCTGAACACGCAAGAAGACCTGCGGTACGTCCACAACTACTCCCTGTTTCAGGATTTGAAGATTCTATGGAAGTCCGTCGGGGCGGTATTGAGAGGCCGCGGCGCCTTCTAGCGCAGGCGGCCACCGCGGGCATTGACGCGGGCGTTCCGCGGCCGGGTCTGCGGCCTCGGCGGGCACGAGGAGGGTGGTCACGATGAGACTCGGCATCTTCGGAACCGGATACGTCGGCCTGGTGACCTCGGTGTGCTTCGCCGACCTGGGGCACTCCGTGGTCGCGGTCGACAAGGATCCCACCGTGGTCGCCAGGCTCACGGAGGGGGTGCCCACCCTGTTCGAACCCGGCCTGCGCGATCTCCTCGTCTCGAATCTGCGCGCGGGCCGGTTGCGGTTCACGACCGCGCCGGAGGACGGGCTGCGGTCCGCGGAGATCGTCTTCCTGTGCGTGGGCACCCCCGCGCAGTCGGACGGGCGGACCGATCTCTCCCAGGTGGAGGAGGTGGTGCGGACCATCGCCCCTCACTTGAACGGCCACACCCTGATCGTGGAGAAGAGCACGGTGCCGGTGAACACGGCCTACGCCATCGACCGCGCCGTCCGCCGGCTGGGCCCGCGGGGCGAGTTCGAGGTGGCCAGCAACCCGGAGTTTCTTCGGGAGGGAACGGCGGTCGAAGACTTCCGCCACCCCGACCGAATCGTCATCGGCGCCGAGTCGGAGCACGCCCGCTCGCTGCTGCTGGAGCTCTACCGGCACGACTTCGACTGCCCCATCCTGGTGACGAGCATCAAGACGGCCGAGTTGATCAAACACGCGGCCAACGCGTTCCTGGCCGCGAAGATCTCGTTCATCAACATGCTCTCGGATCTCTGCGAGAAGGTCGGCAGCGATGTCGCCGAGGTGGCTGCGGGCATGGGGCTCGACCACCGGATCGGCCCCCACTTTCTGCGCGCCGGGCTGGGCTTCGGGGGATCCTGCTTCAAGAAGGACCTGAACGCCTTCGTGCGCATCGCCGACGAGCACGGGGTGGATTTCTCTCTGCTCCGGGAGGTCGAGCGCGTCAACGAATCGCGCGTCGACCGCCTGCTCAGGAAGATCGAGCAGGCCCTCTGGGTCGTCCGAGACCAGGTCGTCGGCGTGCTCGGCGTGGCCTTCAAGGGGGACACCGATGACATCCGGGAAGCGCCGAGCCTTCGGGTGATCCCGTGGCTTCGGGACCGCCAGGTGCGTGTCCAGATCTACGACCCGCAGGCGGCGGCGAAGATGGCGAGGGCCTTCCCGCCGGACGATCGGATCAGCTACGCGGAATCATCCTACCAGGCCGCGCGGGGCGCGCACGCGCTGCTGATTCTCACCGACTGGGCCGAGTTTCGCGCGCTGGATCTGGACCGGCTGCGGGAGACGATGCGCACGCCGGTGATCGTGGACGGCCGGAATCTCTTCGACCCGGCGGCGATGGCCGCTCGGGGGTTCGAGTACTACTCGTTGGGGCGCGGCGATGTGGCGCTTGCCGTCGCGGGCAGGTAACGGGATGCCGCCCGGCCTCGATGTCCGGGGGAACGGCGGGGACTCCCGCGCCCCGCGCCCGCGCGTCGTGATCACCGGCGGGGCCGGATTCATCGGCTCGCACCTCTGCGAGCGGTTCCTGCGCGAAGGCTACGAGGTCACGGCGATCGACAGTTTCCTGACCGGGGTCCAAGCCAACGTCGCGCATCTGGCGGCCGCGCCCGGGTTTCGCCTCGCCCCGGGCGACGTCACCCGCCCTCTCGAGGTCGCCGGGCGCGTCGACCTGGTGCTGCATTTCGCCTCGCCGGCCAGCCCCCGCGATTATCTGGCGAACCCCATCCACACGATGAAGGTGGATTCGTTCGGCGCCTTCTACACGCTGGGCCTCGTCAAGGCGCAGGGCGCCCGCTACGTGCTGGCCTCGACCTCCGAGGTCTACGGCGATCCGCTGCAGCACCCCCAGCGCGAGGAGTACTGGGGCAACGTCAATCCGGTCGGACTCCGCAGCGTGTACGATGAAGCCAAGCGCTTCGCGGAGGCCCTGGCGATCGCGTATCATCGCGCGCACGCCGTCGACGTGCGGGTCGCCCGGATCTTCAACACCTACGGGCCCCGCATGCGCGGACACGACGGGCGGGCCATCCCGGCGTTCATCAACGCCGCCCTCCGCGGCCGGGCGGTCGAAGTGTACGGGGACGGGACGCAGACCAGGAGCTTCTGCTACATCGACGACCTGGTCGAGGGCGTCTTCCGCCTGGCCACACGCCCCGATCTGGCCGGCCGCGTCGTGAACCTTGGCAACGATGCCGAGTGCACGCTCCTCGACCTTGCCGAGACAGTCATCAGGCTCACGGGGTCCGCTTCACGCATCGTCTTCCGGCCGCTGCCGCAGGACGATCCCAGGCGGCGCCGGCCCGACCTCGCCATGGCCAGGCGGATGCTCGGCTACGTGCCGAGGATCGCCCTCGACGAAGGGCTGCGCCGCACGATCGCCTGGTTTGCCGCAAACCCGAGGCAGGCGGCGGCGGCGGACGAGCGGGTCATGCACGCGGTCCACATCTAAGGACGGCGGAGGACTGAGACGATGATGCGCCCCGACGGCGCCCGGGTCTCTTCGTTGTTCGCGGCGTCGGCGCTCGCGCTGATGCTGATTGGGGGCGCCGCCCCTCCGCGCGGGGCGTCCGCTGATTCCGCGTACGTGTTCCACGTGGACAACCAGAATCCGGCCGCCTCCGATAGCAACCCGGGAACCGCGGCGCTGCCGCTCAGCAGCATCGGCCGGGCGGCGGACCTGGCGCTCGCCGTGAACGCGGGCGGCGCGCGGGTCACGGTGCTGATCCACCCCGGCACCTATCGCGAGACGGTGTCGCTTCCGCCGGCCGGAACGCCCGCGGCGATGGCCTTCCAGGCGACCGACGCCGGGAAGACCGTGATCTCCGGATCCGACCTCTGGACCGGCTGGCAGCGCGTGGGGACGAGCGCGAGCTTCGCGCACGCGTGGCCCTACGCGTGGGGGCCCGCCCCGATCCCGGCCAATTGGCCGTCGCTCCAGGACATTGTCCGCCGGCGCGAGATGGTCTTCGTCAACGGCCAGCCGCTGCGGCAGGCCCTCGCCCCCGCTTCCCTCGGGCCGGGAACGTTTGCCGTCGACGAGACGGCGGGGATGATCTACCTCTGGGCGAGCGGAGGCATCGATCCGAACACCGCCGCCGTCGAGGTCGCGGTGCGCCCGGCGCTGTTTACGGCCTCGGGCCGGGCCAACCTGACGGTGAGCGGGTTGGTGTTCGAGCATGCCGCCACGCCGATCGACGACAGCGCCGTGTTTTTCAGTCAGATGACCAACCTGCTGGTCCAGGACACCGTGTTCCGCTGGAACAACTGGGGGGGACTCGGCGTCTATGCCTCGACCAGCGTCACCGCCCTCCGGAACGCGGCGGACTACAACGGCGGGCGGGGCATGGAGGCCAAGCAGGTCAAGTCCCTGCTCTTCGACCACAACGACACATCGTACAACAACTGGCGCGGAGCCTGGGGCGGATTCTACGACTGGGCGATGGCCGGACTCAAAGTCCTGGACCTCCACGACGGGACGATCAGCAGCCACAGGGCGGCCTTCAACCAGGCGCACGGGGTCTGGCTCGACACCGACAACCAGAACGTCACGCTCAGCGACGGTGTCTGGTGCGGAAATTTGTTGAACGGCGCCGTCGTCGAGGCGAGCCAGGGGCCGACTACGATCCTCCGGGCAGCCGCCTGCTGGAATGGAGGGCGGGGCCTGTTCACCTCCGAGTCCTCCGATCTGGCGGTCAGGAACAGCGCATTGTATGGAAACGGGAGGGCGCAGTTCGAGGTGGGCGGGCAACTCTCCCTCACGGTGACCAACTGGGAGACGGGCGCCGTCATCACCGTGCGGGCGGAGCGTCTGGCCCTCTGCGGCAACGCCATGATGGGCCAGAGCGGCAGCCAGGACGTCATGGTGATTCCGGGCTGGGCCTTCCTGCTCAGCACCCTGACATCCGGGCGGAATGACTTCTGGAATCCTGAGAACGCCGCCCCAATTTTCTTCGACTGGACGGCGCATTTCACCCTCGCCGACTGGCAGCAGACATCGGGCCAGGATACAGACTCCGTCTCCGCCGACCCCCTGTTCACCGATCCCGCAAACTGGAACTTCTCGCCGCAGCCCGGCAGCCCGTGGCGGAAATGCTGACACCGACGCTCAGGGGACATCCTGGCCCAATGCTGTAGGCACGGGGAAACGCGCGAGCGGGGGGGACCGGTCGGGGGCGGCCGCAAGGCCGCCTTTTCGATGCTGTTCATGGTCCCCGTGCTCGTGCTGCTGGCTGCGGGGGCGCGCCCCTCACGCGGGACGGCCGCTGTGCCGGTGTCCGTGTTCCACGTGGACAACCAGAACCCGGTCGCCTCCGATGCCAACCCGGGAACCGCGGCGCTGCCGCTCAGGACCATCGGCCGGGCTGTTCACCTGGCCGCCGGCGCGAACAGGAACGGCGCGCCGGTCACGGTACTGATTCACCCCGGCACGTATCGCGAGGCGGTGTCGCTGCCCGACGGTGGAACCCCCGCGGCGATGACCTTCCAAGCCACCGAGGCCGGGAAGGCTGTGATCTCCGGAGCCGACATCTGGACCGGGTGGCAACGCTCGGGAACGGCCTTCACGCACGCGTGGCCCTACACCTGGGGTCCCGTTCCCGTTCCGCGGGGATGGCCGGCCCTTCAAGACATTGTCCGGCGGCGCGAGATGGTCTTCGTCAACGGACAGTTGCTGCGCCAGGTTCTCCCCCCTACTCCCCTGACGCCGGGGACATTTCTTGTCGACGAGGCAGGGCGAACGATCTCTCTCTTGCCGGGCGGAGGCGTCGATCCGAACACCGCCGCCGTCGAGGTCGCGGTGCGCCTCACGCTCTTTGCGGCCTCGGGCCGGGCCAACCTGACGGTGAGCGGGCTGGTGTTCGAGCATGCCGCGACGCCGCTCGACGATAGCGCCGTGTTTTTCGACCAGATGACCAACCTGCTGGTGCACGATACCGTGTTCCGCTGGAATAACTGGGGGGGACTCGGTGTCTATAAGTCGACCAACGTGACCGCCCTGCGGAACACGGCAAACTACAACGGCGGGCGGGGCATGGAAGCCGCGCAGGTGACGTCCCTTCGCTACGACCGCAATGAGACGTCGAGCAACAACTGGCGGGGAGCCTGGGGCGGCTTCTACGACTGGGCGATGGCCGGGATCAAGGTGCTGCTCATCCACGGCGGAACGATCAGCCACCACAGGGCGGTCTTCAACCAGGCGCACGGGCTCTGGCTCGATACCGACAACCAGAACGTCACGATCAGTGACGGCTTCTTGTGCGGGAATCTTCTGAATGGCGCCTTCATCGAGGCCAGCCAGGGGCCGACCGCCATTCTGCGGACCGTCGCGTGCGGAAACGGAAAGCGCGGGGTGTTTACCACCGAGTCCTCCTCCCTGACGCTTCAGGACAGCGCCTTGTATGGGAACGGGAAGGGCCAGTTCGAGGTCGGCGGAGAGTCCTCCCGCACGGTGACCAACTGGGAGACAGGCGCCGTGATGGCCGTCCGGGCGGAGCATTTGACCCTCTGCGGCAATGCGATCGCAAGCAGCGGCGGCGGCCAGGACGTCCTGGCGATTCCAGGCTGGGATTTCGTGCTGACGACCCTGAGGTCGAGGCGGAACGACTGGTGGAACCCCTACAACGCCGCCCCATTTTTCTTCGACTGGTCGGACCACTTCGGCCTGGCAGGGTGGCGGCGGACGTCGGGACAGGACACCGACTCCGTCTATGCCGACCCGAGGTTCACGGATGCCCACGGCTGGAACTTCACGCCGCGGCCCGGCAGCCCGTGGCGCGAATGCGCCGGTGCGACGCCACAACCGCCACCGCCGTCCGAGCCTTCGGGCAACAAGTAGGAGGAGGACAAGGAGCCCACCCTGCGCAGGAGCGTTCATCTTCCCCGCGGAATACTCGGGCGATGCCACCGATCAGCAATCTCGCGGCGGTCCAGGGGCTGAGGCCCCGCGATCTCAGGCACTTGATGCGCAGCGGGGAATGGCGAGAACCTACGGCCGGACTGGCGCCTGGCTTCGCCCAGGCGAACCTGGTCGTGGTCCCCCGGGAGACGGCCTACGACTTTCTGCTCTTCTGCCAGCGCAACCCCAAGCCGTGTCCCCTGATCGATGTGACCGATCCCGGCAGCGCCGAACCGGCGTACGCGGCGCCCGGGGCGGACCTCCGCACCGACCTCCCCAAGTACCGCATCTACCGGCATGGCAAGTTAGAGGAAGAGGTCACGGAGATCACGCGGCACTGGCGTCCCGATTTCGTCGCGTTTCTCCTCGGGTGCTCGTTCACTTTTGAGGGAGCCATGCAGCGGGCGGGTCTCCCCGTGCGCCACATCGAGGATGGCCGGAACGCGTCGATGTACATCACGTCGATGGCCTGCCGGCCGGCGGGCGCGCTGCACGGCCCGGTGGTCGTCAGCATGCGCCCCGTGCCCCGCGAAGGCGTGCCGCGCGCCGTGCTCGTCACCGGCCGGTACCCGCGGGCCCACGGAGCGCCGCTGCACGTGGGCGATCCGGGAGCCATCGGCATCCGGGACCTTGCGCATCCCGACTTCGGAGACGCGTCACGGATCGAGCCCGGCGAGGTGCCGTTGTTCTGGGCGTGCGGGGTCACCCCCCAGGCGGTCGCACGGACGGCCAAGGTCGATCTCATGATCACCCACGCTCCCGGCCACATGTTCGTCACCGATCTGCTGGACGAGGATTTCGCCGCGGGATGATCCGCAGGGGGTTGTTCCTGCCGGCGGCCGTGCTCGCCTGATGGCAACATCTGCTTGGAGCTGGCACCACTCCGGTTTGGAGCCCCCGCAGGGGGCGGAGTCCCATGCCTGAGCTGCCGGATGTCGAAACCCTCGCCAGGACGCTGCGCCGCAGAACGGCCGGACGCCGAATCGACCGGGTGCGGGTCCTGAGCCCCAAGACCATCCGCTCGCCGGCCCCCCGGGCATTCGCCCGGCTCATGCGCGGCCGGCGGATCGAGCGCGTCGGCCGCCGCGGCAAGTACCTCCTGATCGACCTCGACGGCGCCCTCACCTTAATCGTCCACCTCCGGATGACCGGTGATTTCGCGATCGCCCCGGCCGGGGCACCTCTGCATCCCCACACGCGGGTGCTCTTCGCGCTCGGCGCTGAGGAACTGCGCTTCGTGGACCAGCGCCGGTTCGGGCACATGGACCTCCTCCCCGCCGCCCGGGTGCACCGCCTCTCCGGGCTGCGCCGGTTGGGGGAGGAGCCGCTCGCCCGCGGGTTCACCCTGAACCGCTTCCGTCCGCTGCTGCGAGGCCGGCGCGGGATGCTGAAGGGCCTGCTGCTGCGTCAGGACCTCGTCGCCGGGATCGGGAACCTCTACGCCGACGAGATCCTCTTTCAGGCCCGGCTGCGGCCTGCGCGCCCGGTGGAATCGCTCCGCCCCCCGGACGTGGCTCGGCTGCATGGGGCCATCCGCGCGGTCCTGCGGCGGGCCACCGACGGCCTTGCCCGCTCAGGCAGACCGGGGGCCACCCTGCTCGACGCGCGCGGGCGCGGGGGTGCGTGTCCGCGGTGCGGCCGGGCGCTCGTGCCCGCGAGGGTCGCCGGCCGGGGCACCTATTACTGCCGGGCCTGCCAGCGGTAACGCGATCGGGGGGGATGCGTGCCGATGCACGACGTGACATGCGAGCGCAGCGTGCCGGTGCAGCTCAAGGACGGCGTCCGGCTGGCCGCCGACATCTACCTTCCCCAGGGGATCCCCGGCCCATGGCCGGCCATTCTGGAGCGCACGCCCTACGACAAGCTGAGGACCGACCTCGTCCTTACCGCAAAGTATTTCGCCGGCCACGGGTACGCCGTTATCCTGCAAGACGTGCGCGGCCGCTACGCGTCCGACGGAGAGTGGTATCCGTTCGGCAACGAAGCGCCGGACGGCGTGGAGACCCTGGCTTGGGTGCGCGCGCAGCGGTGGTGCGATGGGCGGGTGGCGACCATGGGGCTCTCCTACTCCTCGTGCACCCAAACGAGCCTCGCCGCGATGAACCCGCCGGGCCTGGCGGCGCAGTTCGTCAGCCAGGGCTTCCATAATTACCACACCGCCTCGATGCGGCAGGGCGGCGCGCTCGAGATGCGTTTCTTCCTCTACGCCTTCAAGATGGCCACGACATCCCGGGAGGCGATCGCCGACCCGGTGAAGCGGGCCACCCTGGAGGAGGCCTGGGCGCACGTGCGAGACTGGCTCGGGCAGGGTCCCCCCAAGGAAGGGCTCACGCCGCTCCGCCATGTCCCTTCCTACGAACGGTGGCTCCTCGATATCATCCAGCACGGCGACTACGACGCGTACTGGCGAAGCCGTCCCGCGTACACCATCGAGGACCTCTACGAGCAGCACGCGGATGTTCCCATCTACCTGTGCGGGAGCTGGTACGATTCCTACGCCCGCTCAACCGTCACGAACTATGTCGAGCTGAGCAGGCGGAAGCGGAGCCCCGTGCGGCTGATCATGGGGCCGTGGATCCACGGAGGGGCGAATCTCGATCTTTCGTACGCCGGAGACGCCGACTTCGGCCCCGACGCCCCGCTGGGCTACAACGTCTTGCGGCTGCGCTGGTTCGACGCGGTCCTGAAAGGGGCGCGAAACGGCCTGCTGGAAAAGCCGCCGGTCACGATCTTCGTGATGGGCGGCGGCTCTGGGCGGAAAACGGTGGAATCCCGCCGGCTCGATGTCGGCGGCCGGTGGCGGCTCGAGCACGAATGGCCGCTCCGGCGCGCCACACCCACGACCTTCTACCTGCAGCCCGGGGGCGGGCTGGCGCCGCGGAAGCCGCCGGCGGGCGCAGCCCCCTCGCGGTATGTCTTCGACCCGGCGGATCCGGTGCCGACCATCGGCGGCAACATCTCGGTCGGGTACGAGCTGATGCCGGGCGGCGGCTTCGACCAGCGGGGCGGCCCGCACGTCTATGGGTCCAGGGACACCCTGCCGCTCTCCGCCCGGCGGGATGTCCTGGTCTTCTCGACGCCGGTCCTGGAGCATGATATGGAAGTGACCGGCTCCGTCATCGTGAAGCTCTGGGCCGCCTCCTCGGCGCCGGACACCGACTTCACCGCCAAACTGATCGACGTCTACCCGCCCAACGGCGATTACCCCGACGGATACGAGTTGAACATCGGCGACTCCATCATCCGGGCGCGCTACCGCGACTCGCGCGAAGAGCCGGCGCTGATGGAGCCGGGCACCGCCTACGAGTTCACGATCACGCTGTATCCGACCGCCGTCGTCTTCCAGCGAGGGCATCGGGCGCGCCTGCACATCTCCTCATCCAACTTCCCCCGCTTCGACGTCAACCCCAACACGGGCGGGCCCCTCGGGCTCGAGCAGATCTCGCAGACCGCCGTCCAGACCGTCTTTCACGACGCGGACCGGCCGTCGCACGTCGTCCTGCCCGTCATTCCGCCGTGAGGCGAGCGGCTGGCTTACCCATTGCGCGTGGGCGACGCCTGATCTTTGACCACCACCCTGCATAGATAGACATCTCGCTCATCCGTAGAAGCAAAGCGTACAACTCATTCTTCGCTGGAAAGACCGGGTTCAATTCCACGATCCGTATGTTGCCCATGCGATTGCTGACGACGATTCCGGCCTGCTCGAGCGAAGCCACGGCGCGCTGGATTTCGATGACGCGCCGGCCAAGAACTCGGGCGATTTCGGATGCATAGGTGCGTTGAAGCCGCCCTATTGTGACCAGGGTGTCTGTCCTGACCGAGGAGCCGAAGAGCCTATCTTCCATGAGTCGAATAACTATAACAGAAACGTAGTAATTTCGCTACATTATTGTAGCAGATTGTTTTTGGCCTCCACGCAATTTGCCGCGCTCTGATCCCCGCTCTAAGGTGTGCGGTAAGTACAACGGTCCACGCTCCTGGCCTAGCCCCCATGGCGCACCCAAAGCCAAGCACAGCCATCCCCAAGCAGATTGCAACATAGAAAACCATCTCCGCTGTGTCATGAACTTCATGGCCGGTGCCGAAATACCAAACCCCCACAAGACCACCTATCGCTGTCGAAAGGCCAAGAAGTCCAAGAAATATTTTCATTCCAACCGACGCCGAATAGGTTCTCGGATACGGTCTCAGGACGCCTTCAAGGCTCGAGGCGCTGATGGCGCTCGGCTTCCGCGTGGATCCGGCTCCAGGTGTAGCGCATCGGCCGGAGGCGGACATCGGCCCAGTCCTGCGCCTGATCCGCGTAATGCGGGCTCCCCGGGTGGCCCGACGCCCCGAGGGGAACGATCCAGCCGCTGTGGTCCCAATCGCCTAGATCGAAGACGTATCGGGCGACCGAGGCCAGGGTCACCCCGTAGCCCGCGGCGGGGATGAACGCCCCGGCCTGAACCGTGTCGGCATCGCCGCCTGCCGCGACCGGCGGGGGATCGAGGAGCGCCGCCGCGGCGGGAACCATCGGAGAGAGCGGATGGCGTGGACGCGTCGCGTGCAGCCGCCCCCAGTGCCACGCGTCGATGCCGGGGCCGAGCGCCGTCTCCAGATCGGCCGCCGCCCCATCGAGCGCGCGGGTCAGCGCCCCCGGCCAGTCGAGCCCCCGGGGAAGGATCGTGCGGTCTCCGGCGCGGATCCACCCGGCGAGCAGCGCCCGAAGACGCGCCACGTGGGTC
>DATHLI010000264.1:0-1971 GCA_035488355.1 bacterium
GCTTCGCGTAGCCGCCCAGGAGGTTCCACGCCACGCCGATAAAGGCGAAGAGGAACACCCTGACCAGGATGTCGATCGCAAACGAGTTCGACACGACCTGGGGCAGGGCGAGCAGCCCCAGCGCCACCGCCGCCGGCCCGACCGCGCGCGCGGGACGCAGCCCCCGGGTTATCGTGTCTGGCCCCCGTAGAGGCCGCCCGGCCTGACGGCCAGCGTCAGCAGCAGCATGGCGAAGACCACGATCAGCCCCGAGTCCGCGCCGATGAACTGAATGCCGAGCGACTCCGCCATCCCCATCATCAGGCCGGCGATGAGCGCTCCCCTGACGTTCCCCAGCGTCCCCAGCACCACCGCCACGAACGCCATGAGCACAAACACCTGGCCGACCCCGGGGTACACGGGATAGAAGGGCACGAGCAGCGACCCGGCGGCGCCCGCCAGCGCCAGCGACAACCCCACGGCCACGCTGTAGACGTGATCGGGGTTGACGCCCATCAGCATCGCCACCTCCCGGTTCTGGGCCGCCGCCCGCATGGCCTTGCCCAGATCCGTGGCCCGCAGAAAGACCTCGAGCGCCGCGCTGAGCAGCATCGCCAGGACGAAGGCCATGAGCCGGGCCACCCCAATGTACAGGGGGCCGATGCGCAGGGCGGACTGCGTGTAGGCCGTCTGCACCGTCCGATAGTCGGCGGTGAACAGCAGGAGCGCGACGTTCAGGAGGAGCAGCGAGACCGCGAACGTGAGGAAGATCTGCGGCATGTCGCCGAGCCCCAGCACCCGCCGGATCAGGAACCGCTGCAGGACCACGCCGATGACGAACAGCCCCGGCATCGAGACGGCCAGCGACACCACCGGATCCAGCCCAAGGAGCGAGGCCAGCCAGTAGCTGATGTACATGCCGATCATCACGAACTCGCCCTGGGCGAAGTTGACGATCTTCACCACACCGAAGATGAGCGTGACGCCGATGCTCACGAGCGCGTAGATGCCGCCGATGAGCAGGCCGTTGACCATGGCCTGGGCGACGACGGCGGCCATGGGCGATGCTCCCTAGGGCTTCATCAATGAGGCCCGAGCGTCTGCCTTGGGGAACACGGTCACCAGGTCGCCGTGCTGCCACTGGACGCCCACCGGGTGGGCGTAGATGTTCCTGCCGGTCTGGTCGAACTTCACCTTCCCGCCCGGGCACATCGCGGCGTACCCCTTGGACACGTCCAGGGATGCCAGGGCGTCCCGCACCTTCTCCGGATCGGGCGACCCCGCCCGCTCGAGGGCGTCGGCAATCATGAATGTCTGGGCGATGAGGCCCCCCGCGTACTCGAAGATGAACTCCCCGTACGCCTTCTGGTACGCCGCGCTCACCCGGCTCGCGTTGGCATCGATGTCGTGATTCCAGTGCCCGACCCCCAGCAGCCCCTCGGCGTCCTTCCCCACGCTCTTGTAGAACTCGGGCTGGACGAACCCGCCCGAGCCGCCGTTGATCGGGATGACGACCCCCATCTGCTTCATGGTGCGGACGATGAGGATCAGGTCGTTCAGATAGGAGACGGCGAACAGCATGCCGGCGCCGGAGGCTTTGACCTTGTTGATGAGGGGGCTGGCGTCGGTAAAGCCGGCCGAGTACGGCTCGAACATGACGATGTTCACGCCCTCCCCGGCCGCCTGGTTCTGGAGGCCTTTGGAGGTCGCCGTGCCGAACGCGGTATTTTCGAACACCACCGCCACCTTCGGCTGACCGCTGATCAGCCTGGACATCTGTAGGATGGCCTTCGCGAACTGGGAGGCCCGCGCGAACGGGGTGAACGTATACCGCCGCCCGCCCTGGTTGAGCTGGTCCGTGCTGGACCCGGTCAACAGCGGCACCTTCCCCCGCTCGGCCACTTCGCTCGCGATCAGCGTCAGGGCGCTGGCGTAGCAGCCGTGGATCGCCGAGAGCTTGTAGCTCGTGATCAGCCGATCGGCCTCCGTGCG
>DATHLI010000265.1:0-2708 GCA_035488355.1 bacterium
TCGGGGAAGGTGGTGGTGGCGACGGGCGCGTGCTCGCAGGGCCAGGGGCATGAAACCACGTTTGCCCAGATCGCCGCCGACGCCCTCGGCGTCGGCCTTGCCGATGTCACCGTGATCGGGGGCGACACGGGCGAGGTCGCCGCCGGGATCGGCACCTTTGCGAGCCGCAGCCTGGTTCTCGCAGGCAACGCCGTCGCCCGCGCGGCGGGCGAGGTGCGGCAGAAGCTGGTGCGGGCCGCCGCCGCGCTGTTGGAGGCGGGTGAGGCCGATCTCGACGTGGCGGATGGGCAGGTGTTCGTCAGGGGGAGCCCAGGCCGCGGGCTGCCGCTGGCCGGGATCGTGCAGTCCAGCCTGCCCACGTTCCAGGGGCGGCGCGTGGCCGATCCAATCTTCGAGGCGTCGGTGGTCGAGACGGTGCCGACGGTGACGTTTGCGAGCGCCGTCCACGTGACGGTGCTCGACGTCGACGCTGAGACGGGCCTGGTCACCATCCTGCGATATGTGGTCGCGCACGACTGCGGCCGCGTCGTCAACCCCAAAATCGTCGACGGGCAGATCCACGGCGGGGTCGCCCAGGGCGTCGGGGGCGGCCTCTGGGAGACCCTCGTCTACGACGCCGCCGGGCAGCTCCTCACGGCGTCCCTGATGGACTACGCGCTCCCCAAGGCCCGCGACGTGCCGCGGATCGAGACGATCCACCTCGAGCATCCATCACCCCGAAATCCGCTCGGCGTGAAAGGCGTGGGCGAAGGCGGCGCGATTGCGCCCCCCGCCGCGCTCGCCAACGCGATCGAGGACGCCCTCGCGCCCTTCGGGGTGCGCATCACGGAGGGCCCGGTGTCCCCCGAGCGCATCGTCGCCCTCATCGCCGCGGCCGCACGAACGCCCCGGGAATAGACGCGCCCGTCACCCCCTCGAGCACGCGCTCGGCGGCCTCTTCACCGGAGCGAATGCAGTCGGGGATCCCGACCCCCCCGTAGGCGGCGCCGGCGAGGGCCAGGCCGGCGTGGCGCGATGCCTGCGCCGCGATGGCCGAGACGCGCTCCTGATGACCGACGAGGTACTGGGGCATCGCCGCGGGGTGGCGGTGCACCCGGACCAGGAGCGGACGCGCGCGAATGTCGAGCACGTCGCCGAGGTCCTGCTCGGCGGCGGCCGCAAGGGCGTCATCACCCCGATCGAGCAGCCCGTGATGGAGGGCGCCGCCGAGAAACGCGCGGAGGAGCGCCTGGCCATCGGGGGCGCGGCCCGGAAACTTCACGCTCGAGAACGTGCCCGCCAGGATCGACCGGCCCGCGGACCGGGGGACGACAAACCCGAACCCGTCCAGCGCGTGCCCGATATCGGCGCGGCGGTAGGCCAGCGTGACGGCCGCGGACGAGGCGTACGGAATCGCCTCGCAGAGGCGGCCGAGGTCGGGATCCAGTCCCGCCACCAGCCGGGCGGTCTGGTGCGCGGGCGTGGCGAGGATCACCCCGTCGGCCGGCATCGCGCTGCCGCCGGCGAGATCGATCCGCCACATCCGGGCGTCGTTCGAGCGGACCACCGCGCCCACACCCTGCCGCAGCCGCACCGTGGATGGGGGCAGCCGGCGGGCGACGGACTCGACCAGGTCCTGCATCCCGCCGGATGGGGTGACGAACAGGCTCCAGCGCGGCCCGCTCCCATCCGCGTCCCGGCGGCGGGGCGCCGATCGCGCGAGCGCCCACGCGATGCTGCGGTGGCGGCGCTCCATCTCCCGAAACCTCGGCATCGCGGCCGCCAGGCTGATCGCTGAGGGATCGGCCGTGTAGACCGCGCTGACGAGAGGCTGCACCACGCGGTCGAGGAGTTCCCGCCCGAAGCGGCGGGCGACGAACGCGCCCACGCTCTCGTCTCCGTCGACCCGCCCCCGGGGGAGGACGAGATCCATCGCCAATCGCAGCTTCCCCCGCCAGGACAAGAGCGGGGACCGCAGGACCGGCCCCAGGCGGCTTGGCCCGAGCAGCACGAACCCGTCCGGGAGCGGCTCGAGCCTTCCGTGGTGAAGCACGAACGTGCGCCGGGGGGCCTCCCGGGTCGGGATCAGGCGGTCGGTCAGTCCCAGCCGCCGACACAGGGCGAGGGCCCACGGCTTCTCCGTGAGAAACGCGTCCGGCCCGCCTTCGATGATGCAGCCGCCGGTCCGCTCGGTGGCGATGATCCCCCCCAGCCGGTCCCGGGACTCGAACAGGATGAGCTCCAAGGGAATGTGCCCGGCCGCGCTCACCTCAATGAGGTGGTGCGCCGCTGCCAGGCCCGCGATCCCGCCCCCCACGACCACGATCCGGACGGCTCCCGTTCCCGATGCGCCCCCCCGGTTCGCCATTGGGACCGCCCGCCGGGAATCAGCCGGCGGCGCCGGCGCGGACAAGGTCACCCAGCATCCGGATGAAGGCGGGATGGTCCATGACGGTGCCGGCGCGATGGAAGGCCACCCCCACCTCGCGGGCCGCCGCGCGGGCCTCGGTGTCGAGATCGTACCGCACCTCGATGTGGTCACAGACAAAACCGATCGGGACGGCGATCACGGCGGCCGCGCCCTGCCCGGCCAGCCCGCGGATCATCGCGGTCACGTCCGGTTCCAGCCAGGGAGTCCCGGGATCGCCGCTCCGGCTCTGATACGCCACGGACCACCGCGCATGGGTGAGGCGGGCGGCCACCAGCCCGGCGGACGTCGTCAACTGCGC
>DATHLI010000266.1:0-7811 GCA_035488355.1 bacterium
GACCCGTGGACGCGCTGAAGCGCTCGGCGCATCTGTTCCGCGAGAACTGGGGCGAGAACCTGGCGGGTGGGTTCAGCTTCGGGTACATCTGCGGCTTGCTGGCGCTGCCGGGCGTGATCCTGTGGTTCGTGGCGGCCGGAGCATTGGGGGCGGCGGGGATGTTTCTGGGCGGGGTACTGGTGGTCGCCTACTTCCTGGTGCTGGCCGTGGTGAGCGCAGCGGTACAGGGAATCTTCATGGCGGCGCTCTACCGCTACGCCACCGAGCACGAAGTGCCACCAGGGTTCCGGCCGGAAAATTTCTCGATGGCTTGGCATGGGCAGTAAATGGGGCCGCGGAGGCCTACCTGAAGACCTGGGATCCCGGCACCGAGGTGATGTTGCCGCCCCCGATCAGCGGTAGAGCGAACATGTCCCCGTCCTTCGTCAACTCCACAGCGTCCCCGCCGTCTCTGACGCGCGCCCTCAGCCGGTTGAACTCCTGCCGGGTCAGGTCTCCCTGCTCGTACAGGCGCCAGATCTCCTGAATCGGATCGGCGGTCTGGCGCGGCGCCCGGGAGTCGCCGAGCCACCAGACCAGCGCGAGGGAGAGGGCGAAGAGGTCCACCGTCATCACGACTCCAAAGATCCACCCGGGTCCAAGCAGGTCAGGCCACACGGACATCCCCCTTCACTTGGTGAACTGCCGGTCGAGCGACGCGCTCGATCGGTTGGTCTCATGGGTCTCGATACGCTGATGATGTGAATTCTAGGCGCCGGGCACAATGCGATCAATCCGGAGGTCGCCCGTTGGGATGTAGCCGTTTCCTGAAAAAGCTCCTAAGAGTCTGCGGTCCGACGATCACCGACGCAAAAGTTTTGCGGAGGATTCGCGCAAGGGCGCGTGCGCGTCAATGGAAGACCAGGCTCTTCACCACGACGGGCACGACGTACTGGTCGGAGATCGGGCTGCCGATGTCGACGTAGTCGAACTCGCGCAGCGCGACCTGGTCGATGCAGGCCAGGGGACCGGCGACGCCGCATTCCTCCCGCAGCGTCCGGCCGACCAGCCCCGCCACGTCCGCGTCGATGACGAGGAGCAGCGGGCGGCGGGCCCCCACCGTCTCCGGCAGCGCCTCGACGATCCCGCGGCAGAGCTCCGACAGCGCGGCGTATTCCGGTCCGTGGTGCCAGTGGATGGCGAGGGCGAACCGGCCGTCGCCGTCGGCGAGATCCAGCCGCCGCAGCGCGCGGCGCACCGCCTCGGCCACGTGCCGGCGTGAGGGGGAGTCGAGCCCCCGCACGGCGGCGACGGGAACGTTGCGGACCGGCAGGATGCCGGCGTCGGGGAGGAAGATCGTGTTCCCGCTGACCTGGACGGTGTACTGCGAGGCGCCGATGCAGGTCGCGCGGATCCGCTCCCGCGGATTCAAGATCACCCGGTCCCCGCCCCGGGCGAGCACCGCGGCGGCCAGACGCGGCCCCAGGTCGCCGAACTCCGCGGTCTCGCACCCGTAGATATACTCCGCGACCCCTCCCGAGAACACGATGTGCGAGAAAGGGCCGGGCGAGCGGAGTGGCTCTGTGATCCACAGCCCGCCGGTGCCTTCGGCAAGCGGTTGTCCGTCGATTACCCGGACGATGAGGCCGGCCAGGTGGCCCGCAACGGCGTTCAGCGCCGGCGCCGGGAGGACGTCGCCTTGGGCCGCCGTCACGCCGGCCTCGCGGGCGAGCGCCCGCCCCCGCTCCTCGACCCTGCTCAGCCGACGGCTTCGATCCCAGGCGAGCAGCCGCGCCCCGACGTGAATGGCCGCCGTCTCCTGCACGCTTCCCTTCCGGCAGACCGCGAACTTGGTGGTGCCCCCGCCGATGTCCACATTCAGCACCGTCTGGTGGCCCGGCTCGCGGGACAGGGCTGCCGCCCCCGACCCGTTCGCCGCCAGCAGGCTCTCCAGGTGCGGGCCGGCGGTGGCGCAGACGAACTTGCCGGCATCGGCGGCAAACAACTGGATGAGGGGGCCGGCGTTCTCCTTCATCGCCGCCTCCCCGGTGGTGATGACGGCGCCCGTGTCGATCTCCGACCGGCGAATGGCGGCTTCGCGGTACGCGTCCTCGATGAACCGCGCCACGCCGGCGGTGTCGATGTGCGACCGCGACGCGTACGGGGTCAGGATCACGCGCGACCGAAAGCGCACGTCCCGCTGCACGACCTGGTACCGGCTCGACAGGTAGCGGCCTTGGCGGGCGAGCACCAGGTCGGAGAAGACGAGGTGGGACGTCGAGGAGCCGATATCGATCCCCGCGCTGCGGAGGCGGACCTGCTCGCCGGTGTAGACGGCGGGATCCCCCTCGCCCCCCAGGTGGATGTGTTCCTGTTCGTCCTCGTGCACGACCCTGGGCTCAGACCCGGACCGAGAAGGCGTCCATCCGCACCGGGACGCCCCGCGCCGCGGCGCGCTCGGTGAACATGCGGTGGATGCGGGGATCCTGGTCCTCGTACTCGATCTGGTTGCCCCCGTCCTTCCGGCTCTTGTCGACCCCCTGGATGTCCAGATAGCGCGCCACTTTCCACTTGGCGCCTCCCCAGCGGATGGCCAAGTACCGGGCCGGGGTGGGGCCGGTGTTGAAGTGCTGGTGCCACCACATGCCGGGTGGGACGAACATGCCGCCGGGCTTCCACGGCACATCGGTGAGATCCCGGACGCCCTCGGGCCACATCACCGAATACCCTTCCCCGTGCAGGATGATCACGTGCGCGCCCGGACCGTGGCGGTGGGCCTTCTTGTAGGTGCCGACTGGAAACTCGGAGATGTGCGCGCAGAGGGAGTTGTTCGCGAACTCGAACATCACGTTCTTGCCGCCGGCGCCCCGCTCCGCCCAGTCATGGAGCTGGAACCGCTGCACGTCCGCCACGAAGTTGGTGTCCCAGACCCTGCCGGGGTACAGGGTGCCCTCCCCGCCGAAGTAGCCTTCCCGGCCGTCGAAGCGGTCGAGGAAGTCGAAAGGGCAGTTGAAGAGAAACTCGCTGTTGTGGATGAGGTTCATTAGCAGGGGGGCGGTGGTGACGCCGAGGAGCCGCGCCGGCTCGCGGCCCGAGCCGTTGTGCAGCCGGTGGGAGCAGTTCAGCGGGATCGAGAACAGGCTGCCGGTCTGCCATTCGAACGCCTGCCGGGCGCCGGCCTGGTTCCACACCTCGCATCCGCCCCGGCCGTCGACGACGTAGAAAAACTCTTCGAACAGGTGCCGCTCCGGGGCCGTTGTCTTCCCGGGCGGAAGCTCCGCGATGTAGGCGTTGTTGGTGTCCTCCGCCCCCAGGAGGCGGATGTACGCGCCGCGGGCCTCCAGGCGCGGCCAAGGCGCCACCTCCACCCGCCGGAGGTCTGGGACGGCGACGCCGCTGACCACAGGGATGCCCTCCGATTCGAGCCAGCGCTCATATGCGCTCTTCCGCCACTCCTGCGGCAGCCGGTCCTCCTGAGCGATTCGCTTTCCTTTGCTCAACTCTTCCGCTCGATCAGGTTTTTGCCCGCCCGTCATCGGTGATTCCCTCCCCGAATCCTTCCCCGAAGAGTTCTCCGGCGCGACGCCCTGCGCGTCCTCTACGGCATCTTCCGGCGGCCGTGCGGTTTCAATGATATCACGCGGACATCACGCGGCCAGCGCCTCGAACTCCTCGTCGCTCAGGCGGAGATGGGCTGCGCCCACGTTCTCTTCCAGGTGCGCCATCGAGGATGTCCCCGGGATCGGCAGGATCGCCGGCGATCGCCGCAGGAGCCATGCCAGCGCCACCTGGGCGGGGGTCGCCTTGTGGTCGCGCGCGGTCCGCCGGAGTCGCTCGTCCCGCGCCCGCGCCAGGGCCCCCGTGGCCAGCGGGTACCAGGGAAGGAAGCCCAGGCCGTCCCGGGTGCACACCTCGACGACGTCCTCGGACTCCCGGTCGGCCAAACTGTAGCGGTTCTGCACCGAGACGACCCGCGTCAGCCGGCGCGCCCGGGCGAGTTCTTCCACGGTCACGTTCGAGACACCGATGTGGCGGATCTTCCCCTGCGCCGATAGGTCGGCGAGAGCGCCGACCGACTCCTCGATCGGCACGCGCGGATCCACAGTGTGCAGCTGGTACAGGGTGATGCGATCGACCCGGAGGCGCCGGAGGCTCCCCTCCAATGCCTGCCGCAGGTGCGCGGGCCGGCCGTCGGGGATCCAGCCGCCCCCGCGGCGGAGGAACCCGCCCTTCGTCGCGATCACTACTCCCTCGGGATACGGGTGCAGCGCCTCCGCGATCAACTCCTCGGACACGCCGGGGCCGTAGGAATCCGCGGTGTCGATCAGCGTGACGCCGAGGTCGACGGCTCGACGGAGGACCGCCTTGGCCTGCTCGCGGTCCGGCGGGTCACCCAGCACGCGCGGACCGGTGATCCGCATCGCGCCGAAGCCGAGCCGGTTGACGGTCAGATCCCCGAGGACGAACGTGCCGGCTGCGGCGGCGTTCGGTTGAGACCGATCCATGGGCGGGTGCTTCTTCTAGACGGGTGGCGTCTCCTCCGGGGAGTGGGTCCACCTTGGCGTGGGCGGCGTGAACGGCGCACGAGAGGGGAATGGTATGACAAACGTGAAGACATCGCGGGGGACCGCAGGCCGGTTCCCGGAACGACGGCGCGGGGGGACGGCCATGAGCAAGGTGGTGGAGCGCGGCAGGCGGACGGGACCGTACACGGACCTGCGCGACTGGCTCCGGGCGGTGGACGGCATGGGGGAGCTTCGCCGCGTCGAGGGCGCGACCTGGGAAGAAGACATCGGGCGGATCGCGGAGATGCTCCACCACACCGAGGAATCGCCCGCGGTCCTGTGCGACGCGATCCCCGGCTATCCGCGAGGGTTTCGGGTGCTGCTCAACTCGCTGGGGGCGCGCCGCCGGCTCGCCTTCACGCTCGGAATGGACCCGGAGATCAACGCGCTGGATCTCATCGACGCCTGGGAGCAGCGCCTCGGCCAGATCGATCCGATCCCGGTCAAGGAAATCTCCGAGGGACCGATCTTGGAAAACGTCCTCGAAGGCGACGCGATCGACCTCTACAAGTTTCCCACCCCCAAATGGCACGCTCTCGACGGCGGCCGGTACATCGGCACGGGCGTGGCCGACGTGACGCGCGATCCCGACTCGGGATGGGTCAACTTCGGCACCTACCGGGTGATGATCCACGATCGCAGGCGGGGCGGGCTGTACATCTCGCCGGGAAAGCACGGCCGGCTGCACCGCGACAAATATTTCGCCCGCGGGGAGGCGATGCCCGTCCTGGCGGTCGTAGGAATGGACCCCATCCTCTTCCTCGCCAGCTGTCTGGAGATCCCGCTCGGTGTCAACGAGTACGAGTGGGCGGGGGCGGTGAAGGGCGGGCCGGTGGAGGTCATCCTGGGGAAGCACACAGGGTTGCCCATGCCGGCGCACGCGGAGATCGTCATCGAGGGCTTCGTGCATCCCAACGACCGGCTGATGGAAGGCCCGTTCGGCGAGTGGACCGGCTACTACGCCAGCGGCAGCCGGGAGGAGCCGGTGATCGACGTCAAGGCGATCTACCATAGAAACGATCCGATCCTTCTGGGCTGCCCGCCCGAGAAGCCGCCGTACGAGGCGCACCACTTCCGCAAGTACCTCCGGTCGGGGTTGCTGCGCAAGGCCCTCAAGGACGCCGGGGTCCCCGGCATCGCCGGAGTGTACTGTCACCCGGTGGGCGGGTGCCGCCTGCTCTACATCGTCGCGATCCGGCAGATGTACGCCGGTCACGCCAGGCAGGCCGGTCTTCTCGCCTCGCAGGTGCGGGCGGGGGCCTACCTCAACCGGATGGTCGTCGTCGTCGATGAGGATATCGACATCACCGACCTGAGCGACGTGATGTGGGCCGTGCTCACCCGGGCCGATCCGGAGCAGGATTACGAGATCATCCGCCGCTGCTGGAGCGGGCCCCTGGATCCGGCCATCCACCCGGATCAGAAGGGATTCAACTCGCGGGTGATCATCGACGCCACCCGGCCGTGGGAGTGGCGAGACCGGTTTCCCACCCCGATCGGTCCGGATCCCGAGTACAAGCGGCAGACGCGCGAGCAGTGGGGCTGGCTGCTGCGCGGAGATGGGAAACTCCCCGGCGGCCGGTAGGACCGGTATGGGGTCGGGTGGCCGGTAAGCGCCCGCGCGGCCGCAGCGCCCAGGCGGGCGCCGTAGGGTTCCGGTGAATTGGAGGCATTGGTGAACAGGTACGGACGATCATGGCTCGGGTACGGCGCGGCGATCCTCGGACTGCACCTGGTGGGGATCCTGGCTCTGGTCCCCGCGGCCCGCGCCCATCCCGCGCTTCTGGGCATGGGGTTCCTCGCCTACACGCTCGGCCTTCGCCACGCCTTCGACGCAGATCACATCGCGGCGATCGACAACGCGGTCCGCAGGCTGGCGCGCCACGACCGGTCACCCCTGGGGGTCGGGTTCTACTTCTCGCTCGGCCATTCCACCGCCGTCTTCCTGATGGTCCTGGCCACGGCCTTCGTGGCCCGCTGGGTGCAGCACGCGCTTCCTCACCTCCGGTCCGTCGGCGCGGTGATCGGCACGACCGTCTCCGGGGGCTTCCTCGTTCTCATCGGCCTGCTCAACCTGTTCATCTGGATCGACATCTACCTGGTCTTTCAGCAGATGCGCCGCGGCGCGTACGATGGAGACGAGTTGGAGCGGCTCCTGCTCTCCCGCGGATTCGTCGCGCGTTTCGCCGGGCCGCTCTTCCGGATGGTCGATCGCTCCTGGCACCTCTTCCCTTTGGGATTCCTCTTCGGGCTCGGGTTTGACACGGCCAGCGAGGTGGCGCTGCTCGCGCTGTCGGCGGGGGCGGCGGCCAAGGCCCTGCCGGTGTGGGGCATCCTCGCCCTGCCCATGCTGTTTGCCGCGGGGATGACCCTGATGGACACCGCCGACGGGGTGTTCATGACGACGGCGTACCGGTGGGCCTTCGCCACGCCTCTCAGGAAGATCTACTACAACCTGACCGTCACCGGCCTCTCGGTGCTTGCGGCGCTCCTGATCGGAGGCATCGAGCTGGTCCAGGTGCTCACCCGGGCGCTGGGGCTCACCGCCGGAATCTGGGGCCGCCTGCAGGCGCTGGATTTCGGCCGGATCGGCTATTTGCTGGCCGGCCTGTTCATCCTCACGTGGTCGCTCTCGTACGGCGCGTGGAGACTCCTCAGGCTCGAACAGCGCCTGGGGTAGACCCAGCCGACGATGGTCTGAGGCGACAAATGAGCGGCGGAGCCGTCCGGGGGGGGCGGCGCCCGGAGTACGGATCCGACCTGATCGTCGACGTCCTTGGGTCGCTCGGCATCGAGTACGCCGCGCTCAATCCGGGCGCGACCTTCCGGGGCATCCACGATTCCATCGTCAACTACGGCGGCAACACGAGGCCGGAGCTCCTGCAGTGCTGCCACGAGGAGGTGGCCGTGGCGCTGGCGCACGGCTACGCCAAGGCCGCGGGCAAACCGATGGCGGCCATCCTCCACAACGTCGTTGGGCTCCAGCACGCCAGCATGGCGATCTTCAACGCGTGGTGCGACCGCGCGCCCATGCTCGTGCTGGGTGGCACAGGCCCGATGGCCGTCGAGCAGCGGCGCCCCTGGATCGACTGGATCCACACCGCGCTGGTGCAGGGTCAGGCGGTGCGCGACTTCGTGAAGTGGGACGATCAGCCGGCGAGCCTCGCCTCCATCCCGGAAGCGATCATCCGCGGGTACCGCATCGCGATGACCGAGCCCAGGGGGCCGGTGTACCTCTGCTTCGATGCCGCGCTCCAGGAGATGCCG
>DATHLI010000267.1:0-5830 GCA_035488355.1 bacterium
CCCAGTCGAGGAGAATCTAGGCCTATGCGCGTCCCCGACCTCCAGAGGCGGCGCGCCTTCGATTGCCAGGTGGGATTCACGCGCTCTGCCGCATTAATCTATCAAGAAACTATCAAGAATCACGCTTCACCTTGCTCAACCCGTCCCGCCTGCGCGCCGCTGGGGCATTTCAAGCACCGGAGGATTGGACACACTTGCTGAGGGGGAATCGGGCAATGTTCGGATGGCTGTGCAGGCGCAACGCGAGTCGGGAACGCGGCTTCACTCTGATCGAGCTCGTCGTCGTTCTTGCAATTTTGGGGATACTGATCGCATTAGCGGTGCCGCGGTACCTGGCGGCCCGGAAGAAGGCCTACAAGGCTGAGGGGGACAACATCCTGCAGGAAGCGAAGACCCTGGAGTGGGCCTACTACCAGCAGTACAACACGTTCGACAGCACGGGCGCCGCGATCGGGCTCGCCATGCCCGGTCAGGCGCACTGGGCCTCGCCGTCGATCGGCGGCAACAGCCAGCTGATCACGATCCTGATGAGCGGTTCGACGGCCCCGCTGACCGGCACCGACAGCATTTGGATTACTCTGTCGGGCGATGGATCGTCGCGCGGTGGGTCCACGTTCTGAGATCCGGTCGATTTTAGCGTTGGATCGACGCATTCTGCCTCGCTCTGCTCTCGCGCTTCACCCGCAAGGCATCCCCATGTCGCCCTCCCTGGCAGAGAGGGGCACCCAGTGTAGAGTAGACGCCGCCATGGAACTTCACCCAACCCACCTGTACCCGCAGCCGCCTGCCGACGGCTCCAGGCCCGCGAGCCCACAGTTACCTTCTGGGAAGCTGTTGCACCTGGGGAGCGCCGTCTTCGTGTTGTTCGTCGCGCTGATTCTCTTTTATGGCGGCGTGAGGACACCGATCACCACCACGGTACCATTTCTTCTCTCCACTCTCGTCGTCGCGATCCTGTGGGGACGGGGGCCGGCCATAACCGCTGCCGTTGCCGCGTCGGCGACATTCAACTTCTTCTTTGTTCCGCCCTGGGACGCTGCGTTCTCCATTCCCACGATCGAGGAAGCAGTGCTCCTGGCCGGACTGCTCGCGATCGCCGTGGCCGTGGGAACTTCGATCGAACGGATGAGGCGAGTGCGCGCAGAAGCAAGCCAGTACGCCGCCAGCGAACGACTCCAGAAGGTCCTGCTCAGCTGCATCTCGCACGACCTCAAAACGCCGCTCACGGGAGTGATCGGCAGCCTGAGCACGCTTCTCGAAGAACGGGCTCTCGGCCAGGAGGGCCGCCAAGAACTCACAGCCATTGCCTACCGAGAGGCCAAACAACTGGATCGATTCGTGACACAAATTCTCGAGATGACCCGCCTCGAGGCGGAAGCATTCAGGGTGCGGCAAGAGCGCCTCGACGTCAGGGGTGTCATCGACAGCGCGGCGGATCAGCTGCGGGAGATCTTCGAGGAGCGGCCGTGTCGCGTCGAGTTACCGCCGAGGCTGCCGTCCATCTACGTGGATGCGATCTTGTTTCCCCACGCGCTCATCAATATCCTCGACAACGCGGTCAAATACTCTCCACCCGGCACACCCATCGAGATCACGGCCGGCGCGGGGCTCAACGATGTTGTGATCAGCGTGGCGGACCGCGGGATCGGCATTCCCGCCGAACACCTTCATCGAGTATTTGAAAAGTTCTCGCGGCTGAGACAGCCGGCCTCGGGAGCGGGTGTTGTCGGCGGCACCGGCCTCGGCCTTGCAATCGCCAAGGGAATCGTCGAAGCGCACGGGGGCTCGATTTGGGCAGAGCGGCGTGACGGGGGCGGGACCATTGTCAGCATCAGCCTCCCTCTTGGGGGCGATGGCGAGTGACAGAGTCCGGCCCGAGGGTGCTTGTGGTCGACGATGATCTCTCCATACGCCGCTTTCTGGAGATTGCCATGCGCGCTCGAGGCTACGCCGTCGCCGAGGCTGCGGACGGCCGGGCCGCGCTGAGCGCCGAACTGTCGTTTCGCCCGGATCTTGTGATTCTCGATCTCGGCCTCCCGGACATGGATGGGATCCAGGTCCTACGGCGGATCCGCGATCACGCGCGGGTTTCAGTCCTTGTCCTCTCAGCCCGGAATCAGGAGGCCGAGAAAGTCGCCGCCCTCGAGGCGGGGGCGGATGATTATCTCACGAAGCCGTTCGGCATCGGAGAACTCCATGCCAGGCTTCGGGTGTTGCTGCGGCGTCTGGGAGGGCACCGGGTTGGAGAATGCTTCAAGATAGGGGAGTTGGAGGTAGATCTGAATCGCAGGCTGGTCACGGTCTCCGGGAAGGTCGCGCAGCTCACGCCGACCGAGTACGACCTCTTGAAGGCGCTCGTCCAGGCGGACGGTAAAGTCCTCACCCATCACCAGCTTCTGCTGCAGGTGTGGGGGGCGGCCTATGCAACGGAGAGCCACATGTTGCGCGTCAACATCAGCAACCTCCGAAAAAAAATAGAATCCGATCCCGAACGTCCGGCCTACATCCTCACCGAGCCCCGGGTTGGGTACCGGCTTGGGCTGGTTGAGTCAGAACCGGACACCCAGATCCTTCCCGACCATTAATAGCCGATACACCGGAGGCGGAGACCTCCTGCCGTCCCCTACCTTCCGGACACCTGCGGCGAGAAGTGCACAGAGACGAACACGAGGAGCACCACACTGGCGAGATACGTCACGGCCGCCAGCACAACGACCGTCGCGATGACCCGCGCGCTCGCCCTCCGGGAGCGAATGATCAAGAAGACCAGAACGAACAACAACAGATCGAAAATGTAGATGAGGGCGGTGAGCCCAATGAACATCGGCCTATCGCTTGGTACCGGCTGACGCGGCTGTCCCCGGGTGGGGGGCGACGGCTTCTATCTCGACGGAATGATCAGAACGGTGGCCGGGATCACCAAACCGCCGGCGGGCCGCGATGGTGCGAGCAAGTCTGCGGCGGGACCAGGGGTAGGGTCGCTCGTTTGTGTTTACGCCAACCGTGAGCATCACGCCCACGGTGGTGACGGCGCCGGTCCCCGTTGCGCCGTCCCCTCGAGGCGTCATCTCTCCCATTGCAGGTCCGGCCCCGAGTCTCAGCCCGGCCGCGCCAGGCGTCATGATCTTGACGCCGGTCCGGGCGACCGGCGCACTGGTTGTCCCGGTGCAGGCGCCGTCGGTCTCGGACTCAGGCCTGTCGTTCTCGACCTGGCAACTGGTCATCCCGGGCCCGAATCCGGCTCAAAACACCTCTGTCGCTCTGGCGCAACTCCTCAACTTATCGGCACATCAGCCTGGGCCGCCGGGAGCAGGGTCGTCCCCTCCAGGCACATTGCCGCCGCCAGACTGATTGCCAGAGCCAATCCTTCGTGCCTAGGGTTCATCGCTCTACCCTCACAGCCCTATTGTAGCACTGCGCCCCAGCGAACGACCAGCGGGCCGCCCGCAGACCTATCGCGCCGCGGTGATCCGGCCCTCGGGTTTGGGACCGATCGATTTCAGCGACCGGACCGCGTCCGCAACCACCGAGGCCATCAGCGGACCGCCCGCCGGGTTGATCAGGACGGCGCCCTGGGACAGCATCCCGTAACCGTCGCCTCCCCGTAGCATAAAGTCGTTGGTCGCGACGGTGTACGTGGCGCCGTCGTCCAGCGGCCGGTCTCCCGCGCGGACCTCGAGGATCCGGGACCCGACGGGGCGGCCGGGGTTGAACGTAAACCGCAGCCCCGAGACCTGGGGGAACCGGCCGGCAAGTTGATCCCACCGGCTTACCCCGTTCTCGAGGGCCTCACGGATCGCCGCGCCCCTGAGGGCAACCTTCACAACGACGTTGCCGAACGGAAGCCAGGCGATCACGTTGCGGCGGCGAATCGGTCCGGCCTCAAGGACCGCATCGGTGCGGATCCCGCCGCCGTTGGTGATCGCCAGGTCGGCCTGCACCGCCGCCCGCATCGCGTCCGCGATGAAGTCGCCCAGGGGGGCTTCCTCCCGGCGGACAACCGATTCCCGGGCGTCCAGCGGGACGAGCGTCTCGCCGATGACGACCTCCATGGCCTTGTTGAGGATGTCCGAGTACCGCCTGATCAGCGCGGCGACTTCGGGATCAGAGGGCGTCGCCTCCGTGATCGGGATGAGCTGATGGGTCGCCGCATGCGATCCATCGAGGGCGAGCCGCGTCACGCCCAGCCACCGGGCGTCCGCGCCCGCCTTGGCGACCATCCGGCCGTCCACGGTCCTCACCAGCGGCTCGTGGTCGTGGCCGCCAATGATGAGATCGATCTCGGGCACCTGCTTCAGCAGCGCCTCATCCTCCGCCACGCCCAGATGGGTCATGGCGATAACGGCGGCTGCGCCGCGCCGGCGCAGGACGGGTACGATCGCTCTCGCGACGGCCACGGGATCGCCGAACGTGGTACTGCCCGGCGATGACGAGGCCGCCGTCTCCGGCGTGGTGATGCCAAAGAGGCCGACGGGAACGCCGCCCGCATTCAGGATGAGAAACTGCTTCGTCCCCGGGAACGGCCGCATGCCGGGCATCACGAACGTGTTCGTCGCGAGCCAGGGGAAGCGCGATTCCGAAATCCGCTTGGCGAGCTCGGCCGGTCCGTAGTCGAATTCGTGGTTGCCCAAGACCGCGGCATCGATCCCTAACCGGTTCAGGCCGTCGATGAGCTGGGTCCCCTTGAACACCGAGGACTCCGCGGACGGAGAGACGAGATCCCCGGCAAAGAGCAGCAGTGAGGGGTGGGCCTGCTGGCGGTACTGCCTGACGAGGGCCGCCAGACGATCCAAGCCGCCGGCTTTGCCGCCGTTGACGGCCGTCAACTGATAGTCGTCGTTGAAGTGAAGGACGGTGAGGACCGGCGCCTTGGCGCCGGCCGGTGGCGCGGGCACCGCCAGGACCAGGGCGAGGAGCAGCAGGAAGACAAGGCCGGCGTGTGCGCGCACGATTCCTCTCCTTTCTACGGGCGCTCCCAGGCCACCCTGCGCGGTTCACGGCGTGTCAGCCGGCAGGCTGCGCCGCCCGCAAAGGGCGTCCGAGGCCGGTACTCCCCGTCGAGGAAGAACGCTCGGACCAGCCGGACGTCCACGGGCTGTGTGGGAGGATCGAACGAGCGCAGCGCGATGCCGGTCACATCGGCCTCCGTTGTCCCCGCGGGCACTTTAACCGCCGTGCTCTCCGCATCGGGCCCGGCAAACGCCAGCTCCGGGCGCCCCCACGCCGATGTGTACCACGCGCCGCGCACGCGAACCCCGGCCTCGAGGGGCAGATTTGCGCCGTGCGGCCCAGGTCCCGGCACCCGCTTCCATTGTAAGAAGACATACGACCGGAGATCCGCGGCGGCCTCCGACGCCGGAGACGGATCGGCCTCGAGCGGCACCTGGCGGAGGACCTCGAGGGCGCTGACCCGGTAGATCCAGGGATACCGCTGCAGCACGCCTTCGCGCGGCTCGCACTCGGGCTGGGCGCAGGCGGGGGCGAGCGCGGCGCGATAGGGACACCGTACCACATCGGTCACCATCCCATTCAGGGTCGCGACCTGCAGGACCGGGTGACCGCCCATCGTGCGGCCGCCGCCGAACCGCAGCGTCGCGTGCGCCGGGCCTTGAAACTCCTCATCGATCGCGCGGCCGCCGGGATCAAGCGTGACTCGGAAGACCCACTCGATGTCGACCGTATGCCCCCAGGCGGCCAGCAGGCCGGTGAGATCGGTCCCGGCGTCTTCGTGGCTGTAGATGAGGTGATATTCGAGCGCCGCGCCGCCGGCTCGGGACTCCAGGCGATAGAAGAGCACCAACGGGGCGTCCGACGTCAAGCTGTCCAGCGG
>DATHLI010000268.1:0-3705 GCA_035488355.1 bacterium
CCTCGCGGATCAACACTTCGGCGACGTCGTCCAGCAGCCCCACTCGCTGTGGGCCCTCCGGGTGTGCCCGGGCCTGCCCCGGCCCCGGGTCGATGAAGGTATTGAGGTATTATAGAACGGACCTTCGGGGGGTGTCAAACGAAGTCAGCAGCGCGATCTCTCGAGCCAGTGCCTCCGCGGCGTTGCGGGGATCGGGAGCGCGGGTGATCGGGCGGCCGACCACCAGCACGTCGGCGCCGGCCTCGATCGCCGCGCGTGGGGTCGCAACGCGGCGCTGATCATCCGCGGCCGCTCCGGCGGGGCGGATGCCGGGGCAGACGATCAGAAGGTCCGGACCGCACGCGGCCCTGATGGCGGCGGCGTCGGCCGGGGAGGCGACGACGCCCCCGAGCCCCGCCGCGCGCGCCAGCCGCGCGAGCCGCACCGCGGCCTCGGCAGGCGTTCCCGCGATCCCCGCCTCGGCCATCGCCGCCGCATCCCCGCTCGTGAGGAGCGTGACCCCCAGGACCGTCGGGGGACGCCGGCCGATGATCTCCGCCGTGCGCAGCGCGGCCTCCGCGGCGGCCAGGAGCATCGCGATACCCCCGGAGGCGTGCACGGTCAGCAGATCGACGCCCAGCCGCGTGGCCGCGGCCACCGCCCCGGCGACGGTGGCAGGGATGTCGTGAAACTTGAGGTCAAGGAACACCCGGCCGTCCTTTACGGCCGCCACCGCCGCGGGGCCGGCAGCCGTGTACAGCTCCAACCCGACCTTGTACCACCGGACGACCCCCGCGAGGCGCCCGGCCATCGCCTGCGCCTCTTCGAGCGATGGAACATCCAGGGCCACGATGAGGCGGTCGCGGGGATCCATGGGGGTACCTCCTCTCCGGGCATGTCCTTCATGCCCCGACCGCCGAAGCCCTTCCGAAACAGTGGGGGCGGCAAGACGAGGGCGCGATGCCGGACGGCAAGGAAGAATTGGGATCCCCGACAAATGCTTCTCTGCGGCAATTTCGCTGGGGTGGTACCGGGAGGTGCAGGCGATGAGGGGCAGGACCGTTTACGCGCTGGTGTTTATCCTGGCGCTGTCTGTGTTCGCCGCCGACATGTCGGTCGGATGCGGCCAGGGGTTCGTCATCGGGCCGGTGACCGCGAAATACCGCGGCGGGGCCGACAGCGGCAGTTTCCTCATCGCGGTGAACGGCACGCCCTACGACGTGCCGCCGGACTTCTACGACCAGGTGCAGATCGGAGATACCGTCAAGTACACGGGCAGGCAGTGGCTGATCGTGAAGACCGCGAACGGGACAGTCGTGAACCCGCCCCCCTGAGGTCGCTCCAGAATCCAGCCTAGAATGGCAAGCAAGAGGACGCCCCCCGGTTTCCCGGGGGGCGTCCTCGCTTAAAAGCCGAGCCGAGCGCCGAGGCTAGAAGCTGTAGTCGATCTGCGCCCGGTAGACGTTGGCCTGGTCGACGTTGCCCATGCTGAGATCCCGATACTTGAACGTGATCTTGGCATTGGTCGACCACGCGTAGGAGATGCCGGAGCCCCAGGAGGTAAACGCCCTCTGGTCCGAGACGTTGTTCCCGGTCAGGTAGTTCACGTAGATGGTCCAACCCGCCCATGGCTTGACGCTGACGTCGACGGTGAATCCCTGGGCGTTTCCGGGATAGAGCACGTCCCAGAAGTCTCCGGTAATGTCGGCCTCGGCCGCGCCGTACGGCGGGTAGAAGTTCACGCCGTAGTAGGCGTACCCGGTGGAGGCGGTGAGGCTGCAGCAGACGTTGAGGAGGGCGCTGAGGTCCCACGTTGCCGTGACGTTGGCGCCGCTGTCGTTGCCGCCGAGCACCTGGTCATTCCACGTGGCGCCTTCCGCGTCGAGGTGGATACCGGGCATAACATCCCACTGCGCGTATAGCCCGTAGCCGTTGCCGGCTGCCGGGCAAGTAATTCCGCCGGCGCCCGCAAACCCGGTGCTCGTGGCGCCGCCGACGTTCGTGCAGCGTGCGGTGGTCGGGTTAAGGGAGCCGCCGCCCGGACCGTAGACGTGGTAGAAAATGCTCGTCGCGCCGGCGGGTTGGCTGAACCCCGAAGACCCGAAGTTGCCGATCTGGTTGCCGACGTAGTAGGCGCCCAGCCGGAGCCCTTCCATCAACGCGATGTTGGCGTCCACCCCATAGGCGTCCTCGCCGCTGGGGAAGCTGAGGGAGCCGACGTTGCCTGTGATGCGGACCCACACGGCCTGGACCTGCAGGTCCGAGAGGCTGCTCAGGTGGACCGCGATCCGGAGGCCGTCGGCAGCGTTGTTCCCGCTGTCACCGGTGGAATCTTCCCAGGTGTCTCCGCCTGTGTTGAACAGCAGCCCGAACGGACCGAATTGCACCGGGTAACACCCCCCTCCACAGGGGGTATTCTGCCCGAACCGGCCTAACCAGACCTCTGTCGTGTCCCCCAACCAAGGCACCTTCCAGTCGAGGAACGCGCTGTCGATGCTGCCGAACGAGCCCTGAGAGCCTCCCTGCAACGTATTGGCGCTGTTGAAGAACTGATACCCCGTTTGGCTGATCAGCGCCACGATGAAGTGGAGGTCGGGCGCCACTGAGGAGTCAAACCCGATCTTGTTCTCCCAGCGCGGCCGGTTCCCGCGGGGTTGCGACGTCGCGGCGGTCGTGCTGGTCTTGGGGTTCCCGTTGAGAGCGGCTCCCCCGGCCACAGTCCACTGGTTCAGGTCCTCCCGGAACCGCATGCCGCCGGTGATCCGGACGTTGGAGAGCTTCGCCTTCATGGCGTTGAGCTCTTCCTCCACCGCGGTCAGCCGGACGTTCTTCGCCGCCAGTTCCGCCCGGAACTCGTTCACCAGGCGCTGGATGCTCTGGATGTCGGACCCGGTGACTTCCGGTTTCATTGCCGGCGCCGGTGTGGGGATCTGGATGCTCTCGATCCGGGCGAGCAACCGTGCAACCACCATGGCCATCTCGTACCGCGTCATGGCCCGATCGCCCTTGAAGGTCCCGTCAGGATATCCCTCGACGAGGCCCTTCGCCGCCAGCTCAGCGATCGCGTCGTACGCCCAGTGATTCGTGGGCGTGTCGGCGAACGGCTGAGCAAAGGCGGGGGAGATCATGGCAAACACGAGCACGGTCGCGACTGCCATCGCGAACTGTCTCATGTCATTCCCCCTCGTGCGTGCGATGTCGGGCGCTTCGAGGGGCTGCCGGATCGTGAGTGTCCGTGTTTTCTCGACGCCCAGCGTCCCCAGTCCGCGCCCGCGTGCTACCCTCCCCCGGGTGTCACCCTCTTTTGCCTCCCCCTCCCTTCCGGGCGAGCCCGACTACGGCCGGTGGCCGTCGGAGCAGTGAACACTAACGCTTAATAAGAGCAGAAAGAATATGTCCGAGGGTGCCGTTCAGACGCAATCGCAGTGTATATTACCGTCATATTTCGGCAAGTGTCAAGGATTTTCCTCGGAAATTTAGGGTGAATCCCCCCCGAACTGGTGTTTACCCGCAGCGCGTTCTGGATTGTGGGGCTTGGCGCGAACCTGCTTCGGATTTCTGGGCCAGGTAGGTTTCTGCGATGACCACCGCGGCGTAATCATCGTAGGGCTCGGGAGGCACCTGGAAACTGAGGGGCAGGAACCTCCGCCAGCCTCGCGGCGGATGATCGCGAAAGTACCGCCGGCGAGCCAGAAGCGTGGTGCCGCGCTCCCTCACGGGCATCAC
>DATHLI010000269.1:0-1707 GCA_035488355.1 bacterium
GCGTTCACCAGGTCGCTGGCGTTCAGCCTGGAACTGGCCGCGATCGTGACGGTGATCACCACGGTGCTGGGCACGATGGCGAGCCTCTGGCTCGTCCGGTCCGCCGGACGCGTTCGGGACGCGCTGCGCGTGCTGTTGATCTCGCCCCTAGCGGTCCCCGGAATCGTCACCGGCATCGCGCTGCTGATCTTCTTCTACGGCGTCGGGTGGCGCCGGACGGGCCTGCTCGGGTTGATCATCGGGCACACGCTGATCGGCCTTCCCTACGTCTTCCTGATCACCGGCGCGGTGCTCGTGCGCTTCGACCGCACCCTGGAGGAGGCGGCCCGCAACCTGGGCGCGGGCGCCGGCACGGCCTTCCGGCGCGTCACGCTGCCGCTGATCAAGGGCGGGATCATCTCGGGCGCCATCTTCGCCTTTGTGACGAGTTACGACGAGTTCAATATCTCGCTGCTGCTGAGCGGGGTCGGGTCGACGCCGCTGCCGATTCAGCTCTTCGACTACCTGCGCTTCTCCTTCGACCCCACGGCCGCGGCGGCCGGGACGATCAGCATCGTCATGGCGCTGGTGGTGGTGCTGATCACGCAGCGGCTGGTGGGGCTGGAGTCGCTGTACCTGGGCGGCGGCTGAGCCGGCCTGCTAGCGTTCGTCGCCGAACCGCTTGATGTCTTCCGGGCCCGCTTTGGTGGCGACCTTCCCTTTGCCCTGCACCAGTTCCCGGATCTGCTCGACGACGTCGGGGTTGGCCAGGGTCGTCACGTCCCCGGTGTCCATGGTGTTGGAGATCGCCGCCAGGACCCGGCGCATGATCTTCCCCGATCGGGTCTTGGGCATGTCCGGCACGATGCGCACGTCCTTCGGCCGGGCGATCTTCCCGATCGTGGTCTCGATGGCGTGGACGACCTTGTCCTTGACCTCTTTGGTCGGGGCGACGCCAGGCTTGAGCGATACGTACACCTCCGGGATCCGCCCCTTCAACTCATCCTGCACGGGGACGACCGCGGCCTCCGCGATCTCCGGCACCGTCAGGCAGGCGGATTCGAGCTCCTTGGTCCCCAGCCGGTGGCCGGCCACGTTGATGACATCGTCCACCCGGCCCAGGATCCTGAAGTACCCGTCGGCCGCCTGCAGGGCGCCGTCGCCGGCGAAGTACGGCCAGTCGCGCCAGTCCTTGCTCTTGGGGTTCTTGTTGTACTTCGCGTAGTACGTCTTGACGTAGCGGTCGCGATCCCCCCAGATCGTCTGCATGATGCCGGGCCAGGGGTTGCGGATGCAGATGTTGCCGGCCTTCTGCGATCCCCGGGGGATCTCGCGGCCCTCCTCATCGTAGATCACCGGGTGGATCCCGGGCATCCCCGGGCCGGCGCTGCCGGGCTTCATGGGGTCGAGCGCCGGCTTGGTGCTGCAGAGGAACCCGCCGTTTTCCGTCTGCCACCAGGTGTCGGTGATGACCGCTTCGCCCTTGCCGACGACGCTGTAGTACCACTTCCAGGCCTCGGGCTCGATGGGCTCGCCCACGGTCGTCATAGTTTTGAAATGGTACTGGTACTTCTTGGGTTCCTCGGGACCGAGTTTGCGCAGCATGCGGACCGTGGTCGGCGAGGTGTGGAAGATGTTGACGTCGAGGCGCTGGGCGATCCGCCAGGGCCGTCCGGCGTCCGGGTACGCCGGCACCCCCTCGTAGAGGACGCCGGTCGCCCCCAGGGC
>DATHLI010000270.1:0-4110 GCA_035488355.1 bacterium
CCTTGCCCCCCTGAGGGGGTGGTATGTTTCTGTGGCACTGTCCTCGGGGTCGCCCCCACTGGGCGTTACCCAGCACCCTGCCCTGCGGAGCCCGGACTTTCCTCGAGCGCGTTCGCGCCCGCGGCCGCATGGCCTGCTCCCGGCCTATGGTAGCATGGCGCCTTTCGGGATTCAACGCGCCGTCGCGTCCGCCCCATCCAGCGCGCGGTTGGCGAGCGCGTCGGCGCTCTCGTTGTCGGTCCGGGGGACGTGCACCACGGAGACGCGCTCGAACTCCCGCATCCGGGTGAGCGCCTCGCGGTGGAGCGGAGCCAGCGCCTGGCTCTTGACCTGGTAACGCCCGGACAGCTGCCGGACCACGAGCTCGCTGTCGCTTTGGATCCGCACCGCGCGGGCGCCGAGGGCGGCCGCCTCCTCGAGCCCGCGGAGGAGGGCGCGGTACTCCGCCACGTTGTTGGTCGTGACCCCGATCGTCTCTCCGATCTCCCGGATCGGGATGCCGTTCTCCAGCACCACGACGCCGATGGCCGCGCGGCCGGGATTCCCTCGGGACGCGCCGTCGAAGCTCACGGTGACCTCGCGCCCCCCGGCCTTCACGCTGGCCCGCCCAGCACGCGGTCCGGCCATCACACGGTCCGGCCCGACGGCTCAGGCCGCCCCGGGATAGAGGATGCGGCGGCACCGCTCACAGATCACCACCCGGCCTTCGCGGGCCAAGGTCACAAAATTCAGGGGAACGGTGTTGTGGCAGCCGCTGCAGCGCCCGTTCTGGATCGCCACGATCCCGATGCCGCCTTCCTGCGCGGCGATCCCTTCGTACCGCTTCAGCAGGCGGGGCTCCACGGCGGCCGCGCGCGCGGCCCGCGTCGAGACAAGCTCACCGATCTCGGCGTCGAGCCTGGCCCGCGCCGACTCGTATTCGGCCAGGTGCGCCGCCAGCCGGCGGTCCAGGGCCCGATGCGCGGCATCGGCGGCGGCGGCTTCCTCTTTCAGACCCTCGACCTGGTCCAGGAGCGCCAGGATCCGATCCTCCAGCGGGTCGCGCGTCCGGGCCAGCGCGGCCAGATCGTCCTGCAGGCTCGCCAGTTCCTTGGGGTTCGAGATCCGCCCTCCATACAGATCGCCTTCGATCTTCTTCTGCTTGGCTTCGGTGCTCTCGAGCCGCAACTCGTGATCGCGCAGAGCGGCCTGACACTCCCGGAGCCGGGACGCCGCCGCCGCCGCGGCCGCCTGGGCCGCCTCCACCTCCCGGCGAAGCGCGCTCCCGTCGTCGAGCGCGGCCCGCCTGGCCCGCGCGCCGGCGAGCCGATCATCCACCTGCTGCAGGGACCAGAGGTCCGCCAGGGCCTGGACCGCGTCCGCATGATCCGCGCGCTCGATCGTCACAGCGGGGACACCAGGTAGATGCCGCGGCGGCCGTCGTCCGTTTCGGCGACGAAGGCCACCTGGCCGCGATCGTTGATGGCGGGGGTGCCGAAGGCCCGGAAGCGCCGCCGGGAGGGCGCGAGGTCCCCGGCGCGCACCACCACCCGGATCCCCGCGCGGGTGGCGACGAAGATCGCGCGGGGGATGGGGTCAGGGGTGCCCAACTCGAACACGATCGATTCTTGTTGGTTCATCGCGCTGTTGACGAAGGTCGTCAGGATCTCGCCTGAGACGGCCTCGCCCTGCCGGGCCAGCATGACCAGCACCGCCCGACCCGTGACGTAGAGGCCCTCAGGAACGACGCTGCGGGCGGCCCGGCCCACGAAGCCGACGGTCCCGGCATTGGTCAACGTCAAGAACCCGAACTCGGTGAACCGGCCCCCGGCGGGCGCGTCATCCTCCGTGGTGACGACCGGCTCCGGCCGCGCCCCCACCAGGACATACACGCCGAACGTCCCCCGGGGGACCGTCGAAGCGATGAACGCGACCTCGCCGCGATCATTTTGCGACGGGCTCCCATCCAGGAAAAACTGGAACCTCCCGCCGGTGGGCGCGGGCTGGCCGCTGAGGACCAGCGGCGTGATCCCTCCCTCTGTGGCCGAGAAGATTCCTTCCCGTCCGCCCCCGCTCATGCGCCCGACGAACGCGACGACATCCTGGGCGTTGATGGTCGGGTTGGCGAAATCGGTGAAGACCCCGTCCGAGGGCGCCGGCTGGCCCGTCACGACGATCGGGGCGATCGTGCCGGCGCGGGCGAGGTACAATCCCTGGTGCGCCGCCCGGTCGGTCGTCTGCCCCAGGAACACCACGGCCTGGCGATCGTTGAGGATGACGTCGTTGAAGGCCGTGAACTCCCCCCCCGAGGGCGCGGGCCGGCCGCGTTGGACCAGCACGGTGGTGCCCGTCCCGTTCCACAGGTAGACCGCGGCCTGCCCGGACGAAGAGGTCGAGAGCGCGGCAAACGCCAGATCGCCGCGGCCGTTCAGCGCAGGGTCGGAGAATTCCGTGAATGTCCCGCCGCCGGGGGCGGGCTGACCGGTCAGGAGGATCGGCCGGACCGTGTAGCGAGCCGCGGCGGCCGGCACGGGCGAAGCTGGCGATCGCGCCGGCTGAGCCCCCTCCGCCACCGGCGCAATCCATCCCTGGGCGGCCACAGTCTGCGAACTCGCGGGGGCGGCCAGGAGCAGAGGGACCAGCAGCAGCGAGGAGAGCCTCGTCATCGTCCTCTTATCCTAGCCCAGGAGCGGAAACAGCACAATGGCAACGCCGGGGCCCGCTCCCGGCGCCGCCGCCCGATCCGGCGCGCGGGAGTGAACGGCGGGTGGAGAAAGGCTGCGCCGCATCATCCGCGAATCCTTAGGGAGGATCCCCGCATCGGGAGGTGCCTTGAGTGGATCGACCATTGAACGGACCGGATGCACGGCACAGTGGTACCCGGGGCGCGAGCCCGTGCTGAGCATCGTGGACAGCCATCTCCACCTCGTCACGGCGGGGATGTTTCGCCGGCTCCAAGAGCGGGCCTGGCCGATGAGACCCCGCGCCCTGACGGCGTTCACCGGCGAAAGCGGCCGGTGGGCCGAGCGGCTCCGCAGCCTCGAGGGGGTGACCCTGGAGCAGCAGGCAGGCGAGTGGATCACCGCGTTCGACCGGGCGGGAGTCCGGACCGGGTTCTTCATCGCGATCGGGGAGGGCAACCAGGAACTCTCAGCGTTCGTGCACCTCCACCCCCGGAGGTTCCAGGCCTGGGGCAGCGTGATGGACCCGACGGCGCCCGATGCGGCCGCCACCGTCAGGCGGTTCCGCGAGTGGGGGCTGCGCGGCCTCAAGCTCTATCCGCCGACCCAGCGCTTCAGCGCCAGCGACCGGGCGGTCTATCCGCTGTACGAGGCGGCGGCGGAGCAGGGACTGGCCGTGCTCTTTCACTTCGGGATCACCGTGGCGCCGTTTTACGATCTCCTGTACGCGAACCCGCTCCACCTGTCGGCCGCGGCGAAAGACTTCCCGGAGATCACCTTCGCCATCGCCCACTGCGGGGCCGGCTTCCTCAGGGAAACGCTGTTCCTCGCCTACCACACCGACAACATCTGGGTGGACACTTCGGGGACCAACAACTGGCGGGACTACACTCCGGGGGCTCCACCGCTCGCCGAGGTATTCCGCGATCTGCTCCGGACCTACGGACCGCGGCGGATCATGTTTGGGACGGACTCGACGCTCCCCCACGAATACCGCGAGGCGATCCTCAACGACCAGCGGGCGACATTCGATCGGCTGGTGACGACGGCGGACGATGGCGCCGCGATCTTCGGCGGCAACGCGCGGCGGCTCTTCGGGCTGACGGAGCCCTAACCCATCCCAAACATTCATGCCGCGGCCATAAAACAGACAAGGCCGGGGAGGGGTTCCCGGCCTCGTCTTTAGGGGGGGAGGTGCACTAGCTCAACATGAAGGGCGCCACGCCGGCGCCAGGGCCGACCCATTCCGGGCAGACCAAGCCACGGATGCGATCAGAGGGAGATGACAGGAGAGGTCCGCGAAGGTGAACCCCCACCGGCTGGATACGCCTCGACGGCGCCCCATACCACCTATCCCCCTTCGGCAACCCGGCTGACCTCACCAGAGGTCCCGTGGCTTTGCGTCCCTGAGTTACCTCAGGTTTGCCTTTGTCGTTGGAGACCGGTGATC
>DATHLI010000271.1:0-11108 GCA_035488355.1 bacterium
GGCGGCGTGCCCCCGGTGGGGCACGCGGTCGCCCTGCCGGTGTTTGTCGACGAGACCCTGCTGCGGCACCAGGTCGTCTACGCGGCGGCCGGCACCCCGCACGCGGTGTTCGCCGTCAGCCCCCACGCGCTGGTCCGAGCCACCCAGGGCGTCGTGGGAGATCTCGCCGAGGCGTAATCTCCATGCAGCTCGCGCTGCTGTTCATGGTCGCCGCCGCCGTGGTGGCGATCGTGGCGCAACGCCTCCGATTTCCGTACACGGTCGCCCTCGTCATCGCCGGGTTAGCCGCCGGCGCCCTGCGCCTCCTCCCGCCCGTCGCGGTCTCCTCGGAGGTGCTGCTCACGATCGTGATCCCGCCCTTGCTGTTCGAGGGCGCGTTGCATCTGTCGCCGGCGCACCTGCGGGCTTACGGCCTGCTCATCGGCCTCCTCGCGATCCCGGGGACCCTCGTGGCGGCGGTTGGGATCGGCTGGGCGGCGGCCGCCGCCGGCGTGCCCCCGCAGGCCGCGATGCTGCTGGGGGTCATCGCCGCGGCGATCGATCCCGTCAGCGTCATTGCGCTGGTGCGGGAGACGGGGCTCGATCCCCGGCTCGCCGCCGTCCTCGAAGGCGAGGCCGTGCTCAATGACGGGGTGGCGATCGTCTTGTTCACGATTGTCAGCGGGCCGGCCGTGGGGGGCTGGTGGCCGGCCGTGGGACAGTTCGTCTGGTTGATCGTGGCGGGAGGCCTCGTGGGCGCGCTCTTGGCGGCGGGCGTCTCGTACGTCCTCGGCCGTGTGGCTCAACCGCTGGTCGAGACGCTCGGAAGCCTGATTCTGCTGGTCGGCTCGCTGCTGGCCGCCGGCCGCCTCGGGGCCAGCGGGATCATCGCGGTGATGTGCGCCGGCGTGGTCTTCGCGAGTTCCGGCAGGCGCAGCCTGACCGGCGCCGGGCAGGAAACGCTCCGGACGGTCTGGGATTTTCTCGCTTTCCTGGCGAATTCGGCGCTGTTCCTGTTCATTGGGCTGCAGGTCACCGGAGCCCACCTCGTTCGTCACGGGATGCTGATCGCCGTCGTCATCGCCGCGGCTCTGGCGGCGCGCGCGATCACCGTCTACGGGTTCGCGGCCGTCTCCCGCCGCTTCGGCGCCGACATTCCCACGGCGTGGCGGCACGTGCTCTTTTGGGGGGGCCTGCGGGGCGGCGTGGCGATCGCGCTGGTGCTGGACCTCGCCGCCGGCCTGCCGGGGCGCGATGACGTCGCGGCGGCCGTCTTTGGCCTCATCGTCTTCACGCTGATCGGACAGGGCCTCTCCATGCAACCCCTGATGCGCCGCGTGGGGCTGCTCCCGGCAACTGGTCAGGTTCAGATAGATCCGACTACACCCTGATCGAGGGCGCCCCGCCGGATCGCGTTCTATTGACCACTTCGGAAACTCCGTGCTATGCTTCTTCTTGCCTTCGGGGCAGGGTGAGCCGGCGGTGTCGCCGGCAATTCCCGATCGGCGGTACAGCCCGCGAGCCCGCTCGCATGACGCGAGCAGGCAGGATCTGGTGAAAGTCCAGAGCCGACGGTAAAGTCCGGATGGTAGAAGGCGGGGAACCGATCTTTGGATCGGTCCTCAGGGGTCATGCCCCGGAGGCGCATCTGCCTGCGGGGTGTTTTATTTGAGCCAGCTGTCTCATGCGGACGAGCGCTACATGCAGAAGGCGCTCCAACTCGCGCGCCGCGGCGTGGGGACGGCGAGCCCCAACCCGATGGTCGGGGCCGTGGTCGTCTCCGCCGGCCGGATCGTCGGCCGCGGTTATCACGCCCGGCCGGGATCGCCCCATGCCGAGGTCCTGGCGCTCGAAGAGGCGGGCGAGGCCGCCCGGGGCGCCACGCTGTATGTGACCCTCGAGCCCTGCGTCCACTGGGGGCGCACGCCGCCCTGCACCGAGGCGATCATCAGCGGGGGCATCCGCCGCGTGGTCGCCGCGATGGAGGATCCCGACGAGAGGATGCGGGGCCGCGGGCTGCGCCGCCTCGCCGAGGCGGGGATTGAGACGGCCGTGGGAGTGGTCTGGGGCGGCGCGTCGCAGCTCAACGAAGCCTACATCAAGCACCGCACCATCGGGCTGCCGTTCGTGACCGCCAAATGGGCGATGACCCTCGACGGCCGGATCGCCACCCGCGCGGGGGACTCGCGCTGGATCTCCGGAGCCGCTTCACGCGCGCTGGCGCACGACGTGCGGGCGGCATCGGATGCGATCCTCGTCGGAATCGGGACGGTGCTGCGGGACGACCCGCGGCTCACGGCGCGAGGGGCGGCGCCCCGCGCGCCTGCCCGCGTGGTCCTGGACAGCACGCTCAGGATTCCCCCAAACGCGCAGGTGCTCGCCCGCGACGGCGCGCCTGTGATTGTCGCGACGACGAGCCGCGCGTCGCTGCGCGCCCGCGAAATCTTGGAACGGCAGGGTGTGGAGGTGTGTGTGGCGGACGGGCCCGGGGGGCGGGTCGACCTCAAGGCGGTCCTCGAAACGCTGGGCCGGCGGGGAGTGATGAGCCTGCTGGTCGAGGGGGGAGGGATCGTCCACGGCGCCTTCGTCGACGCCGGGCTCGTGGACAAGGTGCTGGCGTTCGTCGCCCCGATGCTGGTCGGCGGTCCGGGGCCGCGTCCTATGGGTGGGGCGGGCGTGGAGACGATGGCCCGGGCCTGGCGGCTCACGCGGACCGTCGTCCGCCAGATGGAACAGGACGTGGTCGTCGAGGGGTACCTCGTCCCGCCGCCGTGGGATCCGGAGTCCGGCTCGGGCCGGGCTGGGGAGGGTCGCGCGCAATGTTTACCGGCATCGTAGAGGCGACCGGGGTCGTGCGGGCGGTCCGGCCGGGCGACGGGTCGCTGCGGGTGAGCGTCGAGGCCCGATGCGCCCTCGAGGGTGTGCGCGTGGGCGACAGCATCGCGGTCAGCGGGACGTGTCTGACGGTGACGCGGATCGCCGGCAGCCTCTTTGAGGCCGACCTCACGGGCGAGACGGTGGCGCGGACGACGCTGGGGCGCTGCGAGGTCGGCGATGTCGTGAACGTGGAGCGCGCCGTCGCCGTCGGAGACCGCCTGGGGGGGCACGTCGTACAAGGCCACGTCGATGGTGTGGGCCGCATCACCGGCCGGGAGCGCCGAGGCGATGACTGGTGGATCGAGATCGAAGCGCCCGCGCCGGTCGCCCGATACATCGTTGAAAAGGGGTCCGTCGCCGTTGACGGGGTCAGCCTCACGGTGGCCGGAACCGCCGGCGGCCGGTTTACGGTGTGCTTGATCCCCCATACGTGCGCGGTGACCACGCTGGGCAGCGCCCGGGCCGGCGCGCTGGTGAACCTCGAAGCCGATGTCCTCGCCAAATACGTGGAGCGGCTGCTCGCCGCATACGCGCCCGAGGCGCCGCCGCGGAGGAGCAACCCATGAGCGCCGGGGAGCGGCAGACGGTCGCGTTCGCCGCGATTGCCGAAGCGGTGGAGGCCATTCGCGCGGGCGGTTTCATCATCGTCGTCGACGACGAGGCCCGCGAAAACGAAGGGGACCTGGTCATGGCCGCGGAACGGGTGACGCCCGAGGCGGTCAACTTCATGGTGAAGCACGCCCGCGGCCTCATCACCGTGCCGATGACCGGCGAGCGGTTGGACGCGCTCGCCCTGCCGCAGATGGTGCAGCACAACACTTCGCACCAGGGCACCGCCTTTGCGATCTCGGTCGGCGCCAAGGACAAGATCACGACCGGGATCTCGGCGCATGACCGGGCGGCCACCATTCGCGCGCTCGTGGACCCCGCCACCCGTCCGGAGGACTTGAGCCGGCCCGGGCACGTGTTTCCGCTGCGGGCGATCGCCGGCGGGGTCCTGCGCCGGGCCGGGCACACCGAGGCCGCGATCGACCTGGTGACGCTTGCCGGCCTCTCCCCGGCAGGAGTGCTCTGCGAGATCATGAGCGATGACGGAACGATGGCGCGCCTCTCCGAACTGCGGGCGTTCGCGGCCCGCCACAGGCTGCCCATCATCTCCGTGGCCGAATTGATCCGCTACCGGCTGGAACGGGACCGGTTCGTCGTCTGTGAGGGGCGGACCCGCTTGCCCACCGCCGTTGGCGAGTTCACCGCCGCCGTCTACCAGAACACGTTGGACGGGGCGACCCATCTGGCGTTGATCCGCGGAGATCTGGCGGGAGCGGACCCGGTCCTCGTGCGCATGCACTCGGAGTGCCTGACCGGAGAGGTGTTCGGATCGCTGCGGTGCGACTGCGGCGAGCAGCTGCGCCGGGCGCTGGACGCCATCAGCCGGGAAGGCCGGGGCGTGCTGGTCTACATCCGGCAGGAGGGACGGGGGATCGGTCTCGCCAACAAGATCCGCGCCTACGCGCTCCAGGACGCGGGAAAGGATACCGTGGAAGCGAACGAGCTCCTGGGTTTCGCCCCGGACCCGCGCGATTACGGGGTGGGCGCGCAGATCCTGGCCGATCTCGGCCTGCGGCGGATCCGCCTGCTGACGAACAATCCCGCCAAGCGCGTGGGGTTGGAGGGCTACGGGATCGACGTGGTCAGCCGCGTGCCGATCGAGGTGACGCCGAATCCCGAAAACTACCGGTACCTGGCGACGAAACGCCACAAGCTCGGGCACCTGCTGAACGTCGAATAGCCGGGAGAGACTGGGGGCGGAGACGGGTGGGCGAACCTCTCCGGGGCGGGCGCAGCGGCGCCGGACTGCGCGTCGCGGTCGCCGTCGGCCGGTTTAACGAGCAGATCACACGCCGCCTGCTCAGCGGAGCGCTCGGCGCGCTGCGCACGTGCGGGGTGCCGGAGGACCAGGTGGACGTGGCCTGGGCTCCGGGCGCGTACGACCTCCCGGTCGTCGCCCAGACTCTGGCCCGATCCGGCCGGTACGATGCCCTGGTCTGCCTGGGCTGCGTGATCCGGGGCGAGACGACCCACGACCGGTACGTCGCGCTCGGCGCAACGACCGGTCTGATGCAGGTGTCTCTCGAGGCGGCGCTACCGGTGACGTTCGGTGTGCTCACCACCCAGACGCTCGAGCAGGCCGAGGCCCGCAGCGGGGGGGCGCACGGCAACAAGGGCGAGGACGCCGCGCTCGCCGCAGTCGAGCTCGCCAACCTCCTCCGGCAGATTCGCGCGCCCCAGCGCTCCTGAGGACCCGATGGCGGGCCCCTCCGGCGCGCTCTTCGAAGACGGCAGGATCCACACGCTGGATCCGCGGCGTCCCCGCGCGGCGGCCCTGGCGGTTCGGGACGGGCGGATCGTCGCCGTCGGAGAGCGCGAGGAATTGCGCGACGCCTTTCCCCGCTTCGCGCGCGTCGGACTCGATGGGCGCGCGGTCCTCCCGGCGTTCACCGACAGCCACATCCACCTGGCGGCGGTCGGGCTGGCGCTGCGCACGGTCAATCTGCGCGCGTGCCGGTCCCTGCGCGACGCCGTCGCGCTGGTCGGGGCGGCTGCCCAGCGGGCCCGTCCCGGAGAATGGATCCGGGGGGGCCGGTGGGACAAGAACCTGTGGCCGGAGGGCCGGTTCCCGCGCCGCGAAGATCTCGATCCCGTCACCGGGGATCACCCGGTGGTGCTTCACAGCAAGGATGGCCACACCACGTGGGTGAACTCGGCGGCTCTGGATCGCGCGGGCATCGGTCCGCGCACGCCCGATCCACCGGGCGGTGTGATCGTCCGCGATCCCGACACGGGCCTGCCGACCGGGCTGCTGGCCGAACGGGCCGTTCACCTCGTCACGGACATTGCCGGGCGGCCAACGCCGGAGGGGCTTGAGGCCGCGATCCAGGACGCCACCGCCGAGGCCCACCGGGCTGGGATTGCCGGGGTGCATGTCATGGAGGGCGCGGAGGTCCTGGCGGCGTGTCAGCGGCTCCAGGCCCGCGGAGCGCTCGGGCTCCGAGTGTGCATGATGATCCCCGAAGACACGCTCGAGGCGGCGATCCAGCTCGGCCTGAGGAGCGGATTCGGCGATCCTGTCCTCCGGATCGGCGGCGTGAAGATTTTTGCCGACGGCGCCCTGGGGTCGCAGACGGCGAGCATGCTCGAGCCCTACGAGGGCGATCCGGAGAACGCGGGGGTCGTCGTGCGCACGGGCGAGCAGCTGCGCGCGCTCGTCCACCGGGCCGCCGCGGGCGGGATCGCGGCGGTCGTGCACGCGATCGGGGACCGCGCGAACCGGGAGGTGCTGGACGCGATCGAGGCGGCGCGGGCGGAGGTCCCGGGCGCCGGTTCACTGCGGCACCGGATCGAACACGTGCAGCTCCTCCATCCTGCCGACCTTCCGCGCCTGGGCGCGCTGGGGGTCATCGCCTCCATGCAGCCGATTCACTGCACGCAGGACCGGGACATCGCGGACCGCTACTGGGGGTGCCGCAGCCGGTACGGGTATGCGTGGCGGTCGTTGCGTGAGTCGGGGGCCTGCCTGGCGTTCGGCTCGGACGCTCCGGTGGAAACCCTCGACGTCATGGCAGGGATCTACGCGGCCGTGACCCGGAAGCGCCAGGAGGAGCCCGACCGCGCACCCTGGTTCCCGGAGGAATGCCTAACGGTGGAGGAGGCCGTGCGCGCCTATACGGAAGGCGCCGCTCACGCGTCGGGCGAGGAGGGGCTCAAAGGCGTCCTGGCGCCGGGGCGGCTGGCAGATTTGGTGGTTCTCTCGGGCGACCCGTATCTCATGCCGGCCGAGGAGCTTCCTGAGATCCGGGTGGAGATGACCGTCGTGGGCGGGGTGGTCCGCTACGCGTCCTCTTCGGGCTCGAGCAGTTCTGCCGGGATCTCGTCCTCTCCCTTCTCGTCTCCCTCGGGTTCCTGACGGTCTTCGGGCTCCTCGTCCTCGGATTCGACGGGCGCCTCAATCTGATATCCGCACTCGGGGCACTCGTAGATCACGACCTCGCCGCCTTCGTCGGCGGTGAGGAGCTCCATCTCTCCCTCGCATCCCGGGCAGGGCCGTGTTAACGGAACCGGCATTCGTCACAGACCTCGCGGCAAGCGTCGATGCTGGCGCCGCAACCTTACCTGATATATGCCCGAGTCGTGCGGGGAACGGCGCACAAGAAGCGAGGAGCCCGGGGGGCGTCCCCCGGGCTCCCAGCCCGCCGGCCGGCGCCGGCGTGCACCGACCTTACTTAAAGATGCCGAAATGCTCCGCCTGGCGCTCGACGGCGCCCCAATCCAGCAGCTTGAAGAACGTGTCGATGTACGCGGCCTTCCCCGTGCCGTAATCCATGAAGTAGGCGTGCTCGAAGCAGTCGAGGGCCACGAGCGGAGTGCCGTTCCAGATCGGGTAGGTGTTCTGCTCGTCGCCGATATAGTTGAACACGGATCCCGTGTCCCAGTCGTACGCCGTCCACGCCCAGCCGCGCGCGGCGATCCCCGTGGCCCGGAGGTCGGCCTGCCAGCCGTCGAACGACCCGAACGCCTTCTCGATCAACCCGAGGAGCTGGGCGCCCGGCTTCCCGCCCTTCCCGCCGAGGTGGTTGAAGTAGACCTCGTGGTTCTTGATTCCTCCGAGGGCGCGGGAGAGCTCCACCTTCAGTTCGCGGAACTCGGAGTAGGTGGGGTTGGCCTTGGAGAGATCGACCCCGCCGCTGGCCAGCCGGTCCAGGATCTCGTTGGCCTTGCCCACGTAGCCCTGATAGAGCTTGTAGTGCTCCTCCATCGCTTTCTTGCTGATGCCGGCCAGCTCGATCTCGAACGAGCGGAACTTCTTTGCCTCGTACTTCGCCATGCTGTACCCCCTCTCGGAGTTGTTGGAGGTGCGTTCAAAGGTGCGGTGCATGCAGGATGCGCAGGCAGTAAAGCGATTATACTTCCCCGGAAACCCGCGATGCAAGCGCCGCCCCGGGCGCATCTCTGCGGCCTATCGGCCGTTGACGCGAACCGGCGGCTTCACGTCCTGAATACATCCGTCGTCAAATAGCGAAGACCTGAATCGACGATGATCGTGACGACGGTGGCGCGGGGGCCGAGTCGCTCCGCAACGCGCAGGGATGCGACCACGTTTGCCCCGCTGGAGGGACCGGCGAAGATCGCCTCTTCTCGGGCAAGTCGCCTTGCCATCGCCTTCGCCTCGTCCGTGGCCACCGTCAAAATCTCCTCCACCTCGTCGGACTTCCAGAGCGGCGGGATGAAGCCGATCCCGATCCCCTCGATCTTGTGGGATCCCGAGGGCTTCCCCGACAGCACAGCCGACTCCGCAGGCTCAACCGCGACGACCGTGATATCCCGTTTGTGGCGCCGCAGCGCACGGGCGGTGCCGTGAATCGAGTGAGCCGTGCTTACCGCATGCACGAAGGCATCCACGTGGCCGCCGGTCTGATGCCAAATCTCCTCACCCAGCGCATGGTAGCCTGCTTCTCCATCATGGTTATTGAGCTGGTCAGCCCACCAGTGCCCCGGGCGGCGGCTGATCTCGCCAGCGGTGGCGATCATCGTCTTGATCAATTGTTCGGTGATCCTGCCCTGGTCGCTTCGCACGTCGGTGATTTCTGCGCCGTAGGCGCGCATCGTGTAGCGCTTCTCATCGCTGAACGCATCCGAGAACACAAAGTGGGTCTTGTAACCGAGCGCGGCGCACACAAAGGCCAGCGAGATCCCCGTCGTCCCCGCTGTATACTCGACAAGTGTTCCACCAGGCAATAGGCGCCCTTCTGCCACCGCCCGCTCCACCATTGTCCGCGCCATTCTGTCTTTCATACTGCCGGTAGGGTTCGCGGATTCGAGTTTCACGACGACACGGGCACTACCGGGCGGTACCACGTGCCGTAGCTCCACGAGCGAGGTGTTGCCGATCGCATCCAAAACGTGTTTCGACGTGGCGTCTCTCACGGAGACCTCCAAAAGTTCGGTGAGCGGGGGCGCTTGGACATTCGGGCCGGTTCTTATTCGACGCCGCGCCCGGCGCTCGGTGAGTTCGGTGCACCCTCCTCCTGCACGCGGAAGTCTTCCTTGTGGTAGGTGCCGCGGCGCCCGCAGCGGGGGCAGGTGTGGTAATTGCTGGCGAAGGTCGCCCGGGCGAAGTTGCGCCGGTCCATGCGGATGCCGGTGTCGAACTCATGTCCGCACGCCTGGCAGCGGATTAAGAGCGCGAGTCTCGCCATCCGATGAATCTCCTCAGCCGGCGGCCGGCCCGCCCGGGTTCCGGAATGCGGCGAGGTCGGTCCGGCGCCAGACCTGATGGCGGCCTTCCCCCGTGAGGGGACGCGGGAATCCGGGGGAGCCGGCGAGCTCGAGCACACGGCCGGGTGTCATGCCGAGCAGGTCCGCGGCTTCGACGACCGTCACGATGTCTTCGCCGGCCTGCACCAGCCGGCAGAGGGCGGCCACGAACGAGTCCCCGGCCACCGGGCGCGAGAGGAAGAAGTCCACGGCCGTCCGCCCGTGGGGATGGGCCTGCTTGATCAGGTTGCTGAACCGCCGCAGCTCTTCGGGGTAGCCCCGCAGATGCGCGAGGACGGTCAGGTCGAGGTCGGTCGATTCGGCGGCGTCCGGCACGCGATGCCTCCCCCGGACTATTCGTCCAGACGGTCCAGCGGCGTGGAGCCCCACACGACCGCCCGCGCCTTCCTGCGCTTGGGGTCAAACAGAAACCTGGCCAGCTCGCCCGGGGAGTCGGTATTGGATCGCGGCTCCATCACGAAGCGGTCCCTCCCCCGCGCTTTCAGCAGGGCGCCGGTCTTGACCGGCGAGGTGGCCCGCGGGTCGAGGGCGACGAGATTGGTGTCGATGCCGACGACCACGACATCCCCCCATCGGTTTCGATAGGCGCCCTCATACCGTTCCTGATCCGGGATCCTCGCGCCGGCGCCGTACCGGTTCTTCTCGTCGACGAGCTTGTAGATCGTCTCGAAGATTCCGGCGGTGAGGAGACCCACCGCGGGGTCGTTCGTATTCGTGAGCGCGACGACGCCGATGTCGTTGTCGATATCGAGCGCAATCCGCGTGGAGAAACCCGCGAACCCGCCGCCGTGGCCGACGATCTTCCTCCGTTCGACTTTGGAGATATGGAACCCGAGTCCGTACCATTCGTTCTCTTCGCCCGTCGCCCAATGCTCCCGCAGCATTTCCTTTTTCGAGTCCTTATCGACCAGCGAGCCGTCCCGGCGTGTGAGCGTCAAGGCGGAGAGATACCTGCTGAGGTCGGGCACGTTGGAGAGAAACCCGGCGGCGGGGGCGTAGGCCCGTGTCTCCGCGTGGGGAAAGCGTTCGCGCTCTGTGTGCGGGACCGGCCGCGAGTACCCTGTGGCCAGCCACGCCCGCGCGGGGCCGCTCAGATCGGGAGCGGTTCGCGTCATCCCGAGCTTCCGGATAATGTGCGTCCCGACGTACGCATGATACGGGACGCCGCTGGCCTTCTGGATCACCTCCCCGGCCAATGCAAACCCGAAGTTCGAATACTTGAAGCGCGTCAGATTTTCGAACACCACGGTCGCGTCGGACATCGACTTCCGCAGCCCTGCCGCGTCCGGGAATTCGTCGGTCACCCAGTGTGGCGAGTTGCCGTCCCGGATGACTCCGGCGGTGTGGGAGAGCAGCTGGCGAATGGTGATGCGGCCCGCGTCGCCGGTGTTCGTGCGCGGCTTGAACCACGGGAGGTAGGCCCGCACGCGGTCATCGAGGCCGATCTTTCCCTGCTCGACGAGCTGCATGACGGCCACCGCGGTGAACGTCTTGGAAATCGAGGCGATGCGGTAGCAGGTTCTTGCCGTCGCGGGCGTCTTCGACTCGATGTCCGCAAATCCGAAGCCTCGCTGGTAGACGGGCCGTCCGCTGTGGACGATGCCCACCGAGAGACCGGGGATCCGATCGTACTGGATCTTGTGGGGAAGCCAGGCATCGAGGATCCTGGCCGTATGGGCGATGGCGTGGTGGTACTCCTCGTCCATGGTCGAGGGTCTCGGATGCCGGGGGTTGGTGTTCGGCAGGAGTCGCGCGCCTCCGTCGTGATCGAACGGGTGAGGTGTGGTGCCGAAGGGGAGACTCGAACTCCCACGGGCTTTCGCCCACTACGCCCTGAACGTAGCGCGTCTGCCATTCCGCCACTTCGGCACGCGTGTCCCGGCCCGCGGCCTCCCTAGCATACTGGAGGCTTTAAAATC
>DATHLI010000272.1:0-4255 GCA_035488355.1 bacterium
CTGTTTGATGCCCATCTGAAACAGATCGCGGCGGGCGGCGTTGACACCAGCGTGAAGACGCACGACGTGATGAAGATCGTGCCACCGCATCTCGCGCCGGGCACCTATGTGGTTCGATGGCATGCCATATCCGCGGACGACAATAACGTGAAGCAAGGCTCGTTCCGGTTCTCGGTTGGAGCGGGGACCTCCGCGCCCAGGCCACCCGGGGCGAGCCTCCCGCTGCTCCACCTCATCGCCCCCGCGAACAACCCGCGCCTGAGAAACCCCGTGGCCCTGATCATCGAGACGCCGGGCGACATCTCCCGGCTGACGCTGGGGGGCGCGATGGCAGGCATAAGTCACATGGGACCGCAGGTGCACCTCCACGTCGTTGTCGATAACGCGACATTCATGCCCTGGGCGAAGCAATTGACCAGCGTCGGATCGCACCGCTACCGGTTTCAGTTGCCCTCGCTGTCGACTGGAACTCACACCATCAAGATCTACTGGGGTGACAACACAACCCACAGGCCCGCCGGCGCCGTGCAAACGGCACACTGCACCATCGTGGGGTAGGGTAGCTTCCGGGGGGCGCACTCCTCCCTGAGCGCCTTTCCTCGGCTCGACTTCAGCGCGCGACCAGGCAGGGGTCTATCGCCGCCCAGCGCGATTGCCGAAGCCGGGCCGCTGCGCACGGTCGCCACGGCGATCTCGTGCCGGACCCGGGAATAGAGGAGGCGCCGCCGGGGTTACACCAAAAAACAAACTGGCGGCCTGCGCTCGATCTTTGCCGACCCCGAGTTTTCCCCACGAGGGGAAGGGAGTCCGGGCCGCACACATCCCGCCGCTCTGATTGGCCCCGCTCCTGCCCGCGCCGGAAAGGGATTCGGCCCGCGGGGCTGTGTTGCCACAAGCACACGGGAGAAGGAGGTCACGTCGTCATCGTGACATCACGCCGGGAAACATCCACAATCATGGTCGCATTGGCGCTGCTCGCATTGTACGCGCTCTGGGGGTCGAGCTTTGCGGCCATCAAGATCGTGCTGGAGGCCATGCCGCCCTTTCTGGCGCTGGCAATCCGGTGGACCGTTGCGGGCGCGATTCTGTACGCATGGGCGATGGGGCGCGAAGGCCGGTCCGCCGAACGTCCGACGGTGGAGCAGTGGAAGAGCGCCCTCTTCATCGGGGGCATGGTGATCGTGGGGGGCATCGGCGGGGTCGCCTTCGCCGAGCAGTTCCTCCCGTCGGGGATCGCGGCGCTCCTTGTCTCGACCGCGCCCGTCTGGGCCGTGCTGATCAGCCGCGGCGCGCTGCGCGAAGAGGTCTCGTGGGGGACGGCGGCCGGCCTCGTCTTGGGTCTCGTGGGCATGGTCCTGCTCCTCCGGCCCGCTGGGACAGAGCGCCTCAATCCCCTGGGAACGGGGGCCGCCCTCGCGGCGGCCATCCTGTGGGCGGTCGGTTCAGTCTACGCCCCCCGGGTCTCGCTCCCGAAGCGCGCGGTGGTCTCGGCGAGCCTGCAGATGCTCGCGTCCGGCGCCGTGCTGCTCGTGGTGGCGCTTGCCGCCGGCGAACTCTCTCGCATCCACTGGACCTGGCGGGCGGGGATGGCCCTGACCTACCTCACATTCTTCAGCAGTTTGTTCGGGTTCGTGATCTACATCTGGCTCCTCGAAGCATTCCCGATCACGGTGGCCTCGACCGTCGCCTACGCGGCGCCGGTGGTCGCGGTCCTCGTCGGATGGGGGCTGCTCGGCGAGCCCGTCACGCAGCGCACGCTCCTGGCGATGGGGGTCATTCTCCTCGGCGTGGCGTTGATGATCGCCAGCCGGGCGTCACCCCGCCTCGGGCCCTCGGCTCAAGCGCCGCAGCGGGTGCCGGAGCCGGCTTTCCTGGCCTTGGATCCGGCATGCTGCGATGCTCCTTAACTTCGCGGGCGAGATGAGCCCGGCTCATTCGCGTTGAGTCCCGCCGGCCGGGGAGGGGAAACGGACTCCGCCCGGGACTGTCGAATCATCCCGACGGGACCTCCCATGGTGACGTGTCCGAGATGCGGCAGGGCGAACCCCTCCGACGCGCGGTTTTGCATGGCGTGCGGCGCGCGGCTTTCGCAGGCGTGCGGGGCCTGCGGAACGGAGAATCCGCTCGGCGCGGGCTACTGTCTGACCTGCGGGACGTCGCTCGCCGGGGCGGAAACGACCGAACGTCGCCTCGTCAGCGTCGTCTTCGCGGATATCGTCGGATCGACATCCCTGGCGAGCCGGATGGATCCCGAGCCGATGCGCGGGATCCTCGGCGAGTTCTCGTCGGCCATGCGCGAGGAAGCGTCCCGGCACGGCGGCACCGTGGAAAAATTCGTCGGTGACGCGATCATGGCCGTCTTCGGCCTTCCGCAGGCGCATGAGGACGACCCGCAGCGGGCGGTGCGGGCCGCGGTCGCGATGCAGCGGCGCATGGCCGCGCTGCGGACGAAGATCGGCGAGGTGCACATCCGCATCGGCGTCAGCACGGGGGAAGTCATCGCCGACCCCACGGCCGCGCCCGCCGGGGAATTCATGGTCACCGGGGAAACCGTCAACTTTGCCGCCCGGCTCCAGCAGGCCGCGCCCCCGGATGCGATCGTGGTGGACGACCGCACGCGCGGCGCCACCCATTCCTTTGTCCGGTACACGCCGCTGGCGGCCCCCAAGACGGGGGACTTCGCCAACCGCCCTCGCTGGCAGGTCTTCCGCGTCATCGACGGCGCCCAGATCAAACGCCTCAGCGCCCCCCTGCTGGGGCGCGCCGACGAGGTGCAGGTGCTCCTCGCGATGTACCGCCACACGCTCGAACACCGCCAGCACCATCTGGTCGCGCTGATCGGGCCGGCCGGGATCGGGAAGACGCGTCTTGCGGAAGAGGTGCTCGACGCGGTCTCCCGGGGGCGCACGCCGCCCACGATCCTGCGCGGGCGCTGTCCGGCCTACGGCGACGGATTGACCTTCTGGCCGCTGGCCGAAATGTTGGAGCAGGAGTGTCAGATTTCGCAGAGCGACTCCCCGGCGGTCGCCGCCGAGAAACTGTCGGCGGCGGTGGACCGTGTCTGCGCGCCGCAGCTCGGCCCGGAGGACAGCCGGGCCGTCGCCGCGGGGTTGGGGGTGCTGCTGGCGCTCGAATCCGCGGAGCGCCGCGTCAGCCTGCCCGACCCGCGCGAGGGCGACGATGCCGGGTCGGCCAGCACGACGCTGTTCCAATCGCTCAGAAAGTTCCTCAAGGCCAAGGCGGAATCCGGGCCGCTGATCCTGTTGTTCGAGGACCTGCACTGGGCGGAAGAGAGCCTGCTGGACCTGTTGGAGCAACTCGGCGCGCGGGGGATCGACGCGCCGCTCCTCATCCTCTGTCTCGCGCGCCCCGAGTTGCTGGAACGGCGCCCCACCTGGGGCCAGCACGTCCGCAACTATGCCACGATGTCGCTGTCCCCCCTCTCGACCGAGCAGAGCCACCAGCTCATCACGGAACTGCTCAAAGGCGAGTCCATTCCTCCCGACGTGCGCCTGCGCATCCAGGCGAAAACCGAGGGCAATCCGTTCTTTATCGGCGAAACGCTCCGCATGCTCATCGACAACCGGCATCTCGTACGCGATGGCGGCGGATGGCGCTGGAGCGGCGATCCGGTGGATATCCGCATCCCGGATACCGTCCACGGCATCATCCTGTCCCGGATCGATCTGCTGCCGCCGTTGGAGAGGCGGGTGGTCCAGGACGGATCCGTCGCGGGGCGCGTCTTCTGGCTGGGCAGTATCACCGCGATGGGCCTGCCGGCAGCCGAGGCGCAGGCGGCGCTCGAGCGCTTGCTGGACTTGGACCTGGTCGAGGAGCATGCGAGTTCCACGGTGGCGGGGGAACGGGAATATGCATTCACCCACGCGCTCATTCCCGAGGTCGCGTATGGGACGCTCCCCAAAACCATGCGCAGCGCGAAACATCTGAAGTTCGCCGGCTGGCTCGAGGGGATCGCGCATTATGCGGATGAGTTCCTCGAGGTCCTCGCGCACCATTACGAGGACGCGTGGCGGTATCGATTCGAGACGGGAGAGGAAGCCCAAGACACGGCGCGGAAGGCGATTCAGACGATCCGCAGAGCGTCGGCGCGCGCGAAGGCCCGCTGGACGCTCCCGGAAGCCCGCCGCCTCTGCGATCGCGCGCTCAGGATCCTGCATTCGGCGGGACTGGATGCCGACGTCCCCCTCCTCCTCGAACTCCTCACGGACCGGTGCGAAGTCGTCAAGTGGCTCGA
>DATHLI010000273.1:0-4780 GCA_035488355.1 bacterium
GGTCAACAAGGTGGAGGACGTGGTCAAGGTGGGGGATGAGCTCGAGGTCCGGGTCAAGGAGATCGACAACCTCGGGCGCGTCAACCTGACCCGCCGCGGCCTGGTGCCCGGCGAGGAAGTCCCGGCGGGGTTGTCCCCCGAGGGGGGCGACGGGCAGGGAGGCGAGGGGCGCCGCCCGGACCGGTTTGACCGGCACGACCGCGGTCCCCGCGACCGCCGCGGGGGCCGGCCGCCCCGGCGAAAGCCCGGGCCGTAATCGTGAGCGCGAATCCTGGCGCAGGAGAAGCCTCCGCGAGGAGGCTTCTCGGTTACGTCCGTGGCCGTTGATCAGGCGCTGTACCAGGGCGCGGTCCTGCGCAACGGCCTCAAGATCATCACCGAGCCGATGGACAACGTCCGGACGGTCGCCCTCGGCGTCTGGGTCACCGCCGGCTCCCGCGACGAGGACGCCGCGCACGGCGGGATCTCGCATTTCATCGAGCACGTCCTCTTCAAAGGCACCGCAACCCGGTCGGCCCTGGCCATCGCCGAGGCGATGGACGCGATCGGCGGCCAGCTCAACGCGTTCACGGACAAGGAGCACACCTGCTACTACCTGCGGGTGCTGAGCGACCATCTCGCGGAGGGCGTGGACATCCTCGCCGATATGCTGCTCCACCCCGCCATCGATCCGGAGGCCCTGGAGAAGGAGCGGCAGGTGCTCGTCGAGGAGATCAAGATGTACGAGGACGCTCCCGACGATCTCGTTCACGATGTGCTGGCCGAGACCATGTGGCCGGGCCACCCGCTCGGCCGTCCCATCTCGGGCAGCCTTGAGAGCATCGAGCGTCTCACGCGGGACGACCTCCGCGCCCACTTGGCGGAGCGGTACCGGCCGGATGCGGTGCTCGTGACCGCGGCGGGCCGGCTGGAGCACGACCAGATCGTCGAGCTCGTCGAGCGTTCGCTGGGGGCCTGGGCGGGACGCGCCGTCCCGGCGGAGACCCGCGCGCCGGTCCCCACGCGGTCCTCCGCGTTCCGGAGCAAAGAGATCGAGCAGGTGCACCTCTGCCTGGGCCTCCCCGGTCTTCCGCAGGCCCACCCCGACCGGTATGTGCTGGCGGTCCTCGACTCGGCCCTGGGGAGCGGAATGAGCAGCCGGCTCTTCCAGGAGATTCGCGAGGAGCGCGGGCTCGCGTACTCGATCTCGTCCTACCAGGCGGCCTACGCCGACACGGGGGCCTTCGTCGTCTACGCGGGAACGAGCCCCGGGGCGGCGCGCGAGGTGGTCCGGCTGATTCGCGGCGGCCTCGTTCGGGCGCGCGCCGGACTCGCCCCAGAAGAGGTCGCCCGGGCCAAGGAATCCCTCAAGGGCAGCCTGATGCTCGCCCTCGAGACCCCGGGAAGCCGCATGACCAAACTGGCCCGTTCGGAACAGTATTTTGGACGCCAGATCACCCTGGATGAGATCATCGCCGATGTCGACGCGGTGCGCGGGGAGGACGTGCGCCGGCTGGCTCAGGACCTCCTCGTGCCCGACCGGCTGGCGCTCGCGGCGATTGGCCCATTTGGCCAGCAGCCGGGGCTCAGAGGAGAGATCGAGGAAGAGGTGGGCGCCCGTGCAGGCGCATAGGGTGGTCGTGGCCGGCGCGGCCGGCCGGATGGGCCGGGCGGCGGTGCGGACCATCTCCCGCCGCGACGACATGCTGCTGGTCGGCGCCCTGGGCCGCAAGACCGCGGTGGGGCAGGACGCGGGAACGGTCGCCGGCGCCGGAGCCGTGGGCGTTCCGATCACCGCGGATCTCTCCGAGATCTTCCTCGCGGGGCGGCCGACCGTGCTGGTGGATCTCAGCCGCGGCGGCGCCGTGCCCGACCACGCCGCCGTGGCTCTCGATCACCGGGTCCCAGTGGTGATCGGCGCGACGGGCCTCGGGGCCGAATCCCTGGCCTCGTTGCGGGACCGGTGCGAGGCCGAGCAGGTCGGCGCCATCCTGGCCCCCAATTTTGCGCTGGGCGCGGTGCTGATGATGGAGTTCGCCCGGCGGGCGGCGCGGTACTTTCCGCATGTGGAGATCATTGAACTGCACCACGACCGCAAGCGGGACGCGCCGTCGGGGACGGCGGCCCGAACCGCGCGCCTCGTCGCCGCCGCGCGGGGGACCCCGCCGCCGCCGGCCGTGGAGGAGACGGTGGAAGCCGCGGGGGCCCGCGGCGCGTCCACCGCGGGGGTGCCCGTCCACAGTGTGCGGCTGCCGGGGCTGGTGGCCCACCAGGAGGTCATCTTCGGGGGCCCGGGGCAGACCCTGACCATCCGGCACGATTCCACGAGCGAGGAGTCGTTCATGCCGGGGCTGGTGCTGGCGATCCAGCGGGTCGGCGGCCTGCGGCATCTGGTGGAGGGGCTGGAGCATGTGCTCGAGCCGTAGCGCAGGAGGACGGGAGATGGCCGGATATCATGTGGCGGTGGTCGGGGCAACCGGGGCCGTCGGGCAGACCGTGCTCCGCGTGCTCGAGGAGCGGGCGTTCCCCGTCGCGTCGCTGCGGGTGACCGCCACCGCGCGCTCGGCCGGCCGCGCGGTCGCGTTCCGGGGACAGCCCTACGCCATCGCCGAGACGACGCTCGAGGCGCTCCGCGGCGCCCATATCGCCTTCTTCGGCGGGGGCGACGGCGCGAGTGAGCGCTTCGGCCGCGCGGCGGCCGCGTCCGGGACGGTCGTGATCGACAAGAGCTCGACGTTCCGCATGGAGCCCGACGTGCCGTTGGTGATTCCGGAGATCAACCGGCGCGCGCTGAGAGGGCACCGCGGGATCATCGCCAACCCGAACTGCTCGACGATCACGATCCTCATGGCGCTGGCGCCGCTGCACGCGGTCGTGCCTATCCGGCGCGTCGTGGTCTGCACGTACCAGTCGGTCTCGGGGGCGGGGCGAGACCAGATGGATGCGCTGCTGGACCAGAGCCGCCGCCTCCTCGAACGGCCGGACCTGTTGCGGGACCACCCGACCCCTGAGGACGTGGAGCGCGCGACGGGCACGCCCCTGCCGATCGCCTTCAACCTCCTGCCGCAGTGGAAGTGGATGCCCGGGGGAGTGACCGAGGAAGAGGACAAGATCATCCATGAGACCCGGAAGATCATGGAGGCCGACATCCCGATCAGCGTGACGACGGTGCGCGTGCCGGTCCTGATCGGCCATCTCATGGCGCTGCACGTGGAGTTTACGCGGCCGTTTCCGGTCGAGCGGGCGCGGGCCGCCCTCGCGGCGGCGCCGGGCGTCGAGGTCGCGGACGATCCGGAGCGGGGCGTCTACCCGACGCCGCTGTACGCGACGGGCCGGGATGCGTGCGTGGTCGGCCGGATCCGGCCCGATCCGACCGTTCCGGCGGGCCTGTGCCTGCTGGCGGCGGCGGACAACCTCCGGAAGGGCGCCGCGCTCAACGCGGTCCAGATCGCCGAGGCGCTGGTCGAGGAGCGCCTCCTCACCGGGGCGCGCATCTGACCGTCCGGCGGGCACGCGCGTCCGGCATCCGGGGCAGGAGCGCCCGGGGGGAATCCTGAACGTCTCAACAATAGGCCGATCGAAGCGTGGAGCAGCGCAAAGGTAAGAGACTGCGGGGATCTGCCCGCGCAGAGGAGGCGAGAGAGATGGCCGGTTTTGGGCAGGTGATCACGGCGATGGTGACGCCGATGGACCGCACCCTGGCCGTGGACTACGTTCGGGCGGCGGCGCTGGCCAAGCGGCTCGTCGATACCGGCTCGGATGGGCTGGTGGTCTGCGGAACGACGGGCGAATCCCCAACGCTGTCCGACGAGGAAAAGGTTCAGATGTTCCGCACCGTCCGGGAGGCGGTGGGCGGGCGGGCGAAGGTCATCGCCGGCACGGGCACCTACAATACGGCCCACAGCATCCACCTCACCCGCGAAGCGGAACGGGCGGGATGCGACGGCGTCCTCCTCGTCAACCCGTACTACAACAAGCCGTCCCAGGAGGGGCTCTACCAGCATTTCAAGGCGGTGGCCGAGAGCACGCATCTTCCGGTGATGCTCTACAACATCCAGGGCCGGACCGCGGTCAACTGCGAGCCGGCGACGATCGCGCGGCTCGCCCAGATCCGGAACATCGTCGCGGTGAAAGAGGCGAGCGGAAATCTCGATCAGATGTCCCAGATCCGCAAGCTCACGCCTCCCGAGTTCCACCTCTACAGCGGGGACGACAGCCTGACCCTGCCCCTGCTGGCCGTGGGCGGGACCGGCGTCGTCAGCGTCGCCTCGCACCTTGTGGGAGGCGAGATCAAATCCATGATCCAGGCGCATCAGGCGGGAGACGTCCGCCGGGCGCTGGCGGCGCACCTCCGCCTCTGGCCGCTGTTCAAGGTGATCTTCATCACGTCCAACCCGACCCCGATCAAGGCGGCGCTGGCCCTCGCCGGATTCGATGTGGGCGGCCTCCGGCTGCCGCTGATCGAGGCCACCGCCAGGGAGCGGGAGCAGATCGGGGCCGTCCTGAGGGAGCTTGCCCTTATCCCGGTCGCTGCCTGAGCACCCTCGAGGCCCTTCACGCCCAGATCCGGCGGTGCCGGCGCTGTCCCCTGTGGCGGACGCGCACCCGTGCCGTGCCCGGCGAGGGCCCGGCGCGCGCGGACGTGATGTTCGTCGGGGAAGGTCCGGGCAAAGAAGAGGACCGGACCGGCCGGCCCTTTGTGGGCCGCGCGGGCCGCGTGCTGGATGAACTCCTGGCGGGCGTGGGGCTCCGCCGCGAGGATGTGTACGTGACCAACGTCATCAAGGATCGGGCGGCGACG
>DATHLI010000274.1:0-4490 GCA_035488355.1 bacterium
AACTCTACCATCAGCTTGCTATGCACGTAGACGCGGAGCCAGTGACCTTCCTGGCCCTCGCGGCGCTGAATCGCAGCCTCCACACCGAACAATTGCTGAGTCAGATTGCAGATGGCTTCAGCGTACGCCTCCTCGTTCTTATTGAACGTGAAGTACACGCTGTTGTCGGTGACGCCGCCCTCGGCCATGAAATACCCAAGCCACAGACCGAACCGCTCGTCGACCGGGACCGTGCGGGCGATCCGCTTGCTCTCCGCGGATCGCCTGGCGCCCTGCCCGCCTATGAAGGCTGTTACCGTGTAGAGTTTTCCGACTTCATCTTCAACGGCGGCTGCGCTGACGTACTCGGACAGATCAAGCTCACTTACCGGCAGGGTCTCGTCGATTCGCCCGACCTTGACATAGTGAGACGGAGTGAGATGCTGCGCTTCCACCCAGTCCGCACGCGAGCCGTCGAAAGCCATGAAGCGATGTTCTTTCGTCGTCGTGATCTGTCGATCGCCAAGGTACCAAAGCCTCATCGTTCGAAGCGGCTCTACGGTCTCGCGATGCATGGTGTGGGTGACATTACGGAAGCGGTTCCGGTGGGTCAACACCTCATCGCCCACGCGGACTTCTTCGATGGTCTTGAACCCCGCGCGGGTCAGCACTCGAGTCCCAGGGGGGAAGCAGTTCAGATTCGTGACCCGCTTGGGGTTGCCGACCGCGTGCATGATGCGGCCGCCGGGGATGAAGCGGAAGCCCTCGAGCAGCCAGTAGAACTCCCGGGCGTAGCGCTCGCGCGCTTCCGGCGTCGGCTCGACGCCGGCGACGCCCCGTGCGATCCGCTCCCACATCTCGACCGGGGTCCGCTCCAGCAACCCCCCATCGCGGTCCCGAAGCGCGTACTTGTCGACGAAGACGCGGGCGCGGAGTTCGTCTCCCCCGAAGAACTCCAGGGTTTCCTGGGGCAAAGGAGCGGGCCCTGCGGCGGCGTCCTTGGCTGCGGAGGTTGGCTCGGATGTCATGGCCATTTGCATCCTCCAGGCGAAACTGATGTATGCAAACGTGGGCGGTGGACCTGCAGAATGCGATCGATCCGGGACGTCTCCCGGCGCCGCCTCAAGGCGCCGGGATCAGCGTGATCTGCGATGCCAGTTCGGCCTCGAGCTGCTTGCGGGCTTTGAGCCGCTCGATCTCCTCCATCAGCCGATCCACATCTTCGACCCGGCGATACACAGAGGCAAACCTGACGTAGGCGACATCGTCCATCCGGCGAAGCCGTTCGATGACCTGATCGCCGATCTCGCGGCTGGCCACACTCGGTACGCCGCGCTTTCCGAGGTCCATCTCGATCTCTTCGGCCGCCGCCTCGAGGACCGCCCGGGACACCGGCCGGCCCTCGCAGGCCCGCACCAGGCCGATCAAGATCTTCGTCCGGTCGAACGCCTCGCGGCGGCCGTCCCGCTTGATCACCAGGAGGGCGGCCCGCTCCGCGCGCTCAAAGGTCGTAAAGCGCCGGCGGCATCCGGGGCACTCCCTGCGCCGCCGGATACCGTCCCCGTCCTCGATGGCTCGAGAATCCAGGACCTTACTATCTTTTTTCTGGCAGTACGGACACCGCACGAATGTTCGCCTCTTCTCCCACATATGGGGTAACTCGTATGCTAGCACACAAGGGCTAGTGGCTCAATTGGGGAAAGCACCCGCCATGGCCGATGGCACCTTGCCTGCGGCAAGTTCCTGGGTCTTGATCCGTCAACCGGCGATTCTATCGACCGCAGAGGGCCGTGTGCCGGCGGGGAGGGAGTCCCCGCGGGGGATTAGGTTCTGAAGATCACGGCCTCCCGGCTGAAGAGGGCGATGGCGATCTTGAGGACCACCGCGGCGTACAGAGCGCAGGACACGGACGTGAGCAGCAGGTGCCCCCAATTGACGGTCCCCAGCAGCAACTCGCGAAAGGCGAAGAAGGTGTTCAGCACCGGCAGGAGATACACCCACCCCCTCCCCGCGAGCTCGCTGATGAACTGCACCGCCAGGGCCGGCAGCACGATCATGAAGTACAGCGGGGTGACGTACTGCTGGGCTTCGCGGGGCGATCGCGCATAGATGCTCACGGCCAATTGCACCGCGCTCACCAGCGCCGCAAACAGGAGCGCCACCCCGAGCAGCACCGCGGCGGTGCCCAGGGGGAGACTGATGTCCAATGTCCCGGCCGAGGCCAGGAGGTAGGGATAGCCCCATCGGAGGCTCAGCATCAGCGAGAGGACGACGATGATCACCGCGCCCATCGATGCGGTCAGCACCGCGAGAAACTTCCCCAGGACGATCGCCTCCCGGCGGGGCGGCGCGACCAGCAGGGATTCCAGGGTGCCCCGCTCCTTCTCGCCGGCGGCCAGATCGACCGCCACCGCCATCCCGCCCACCACCGCCAGCATCGCGATGAAGAACGGGAGGATGCCGGCGAGGAGCAGCCCGGAGAGCTGGCGCTGGGTCGCCACGCTGCGCTCGTCCACCAGGACCGGCAGCAGATCGGCGGGGTTCAGGTGGCGGACCTGCAGCCGGCGGGCCACGATCTCGCGGCTGTACTTCGCGATCAGCTCGACGACCTTGCCCCGGGCGGCCGTGCTTTCGGAGTCGCTGGCGTCGTACTGAATGCCCACGCGGACCTGTCCGTCCCGCGCGATGACCGCCTCCATCCCGGAGGGGAGCCGGACGACGGCCAGGACCCGCCGCTCGCGCAGCGCCCTCAGGGGATCGGCGGCGCGGACCGGGAGAATCAGGCGGGTCGCGCGGGCGAGCCTGAGCAGCCCGTCGTCCTGCCCGACGATCGCGACCGCGGGGGTCGCGGTCTGGAAACCGCGCTGCTGCCGCTGCTCCAGGTAGGGGATCCCCAGCGTGGCCAGCGGCACGACCACCGCCGGAAGCAGGATCATCACCAGCAGCGTCCGCCGATCCCGAAGCGCCTCCAGCATCTCTTTCGCGTACACCGCGCGCACGAACGGAGCCGTCGCCTCGAGGAGCCCCGGCGCGGGCCCGCGGCGAGGGATGCCCCCAACGGGCCCGCGGCGGATGCGCGCCCGGCGTTCCTCGCGCCACCAGATCACCGCCCGGCCGATCACCGCACCGTGTCCTCCACGACCTGCACGAAGGTCTCCTCGAGCCCGAGGCCCGTGTGGGCCTTGAGCTCCGCGAGCCGCCCCTGCGCCAGCACCCGGCCGCCGGCGATGATGGCGACGCGGTCGCAGAGGCGCTCCGCCTCCTCCATGAGGTGCGTCGACAGGATCACGCACCGCCCATCCCGCTTGAACCGCTGCACGAACTCGCGGACCGACCGCGCGGAGATGACGTCCAGGCCGGAGGTCGGCTCATCGAGGAAGACGACGGGCGGATCGTGGATGAGGGAGCGGGCGATGTTCACCTTCTGCTTCATGCCGAGGCACAGCGTGTCGGCGATCCGGTCGATGTGGGGGGCCATCTCCAGGGTCTCGACAATGGCTTCAACCCGTCACTCCAGCACCTCCGCCTGCACCCCGCACAGGCGTCCCGCGTACCGCACGGCCTCGCGGGCGGTGAGGCGCCCGTAGATCCCGGCATGCTCGGGGAGCACGCCGATCACGCGCCGGACCGCCTCGGGCTCGCGGGTGACATCGTACCCCGCGATGCGCGCGCCCCCCGAGGTGGGGCGAAGAATCGTGGTGAGCATGCGGAGCGTCGTGGTCTTGCCGGCCCCGTTCGGCCCGAGCAGGCCGAACACCTCGCCGGCGTAACACCGGAACGACACGCCGCGAACGGCGTGGAAGGTGCGAAAGCGCTTGTGGAGATCGACGGCCTCGACGAGGACGGCCGGGCCGCCGGCCGCCTCCCGAGCGGTCACTGACACGTGACGTCCAGCGGGACGGCGCTCAGCGCGAAGATGACGACGAGCGCGGCCGCCATCGCAATGTGCCCCGCCGTCGGCGGCGAGACGTCGTCGAGCGGGCCCGGATGCCCCCGCCGCAGCAGGAGCAGGATCAGCACCGCCATCGGCCAGTAGCGAAAGTACCACGCGACCCCGGCCGCCGCGATGGAGAGGACCAGGTGGACCCGGGATCCGAACAACGCCCGCATCACATGCCCCCCGTCCAGCATGCTCGCCGGGAGCAGGTTGATCGCGGTCACGAGGAGCCCGAACCACCCCGCGAACAGGACCGGATGAAAGATCACCCCGCTGGACGGGTCGGGATGCAGGAGCCAGTTGACGAGGAAATCGACGAGGCGCGGGCTCGAGAACGAGCAGACGGGGCTGACGAGCGCGGACCGCGCGACGACGGAGGAGTGCGCGGCGCCGTAGATGAGGAACGGAATCGCCGCGATGAACCCGGCGATCGGCCCGGAGGCGCCGAGCTCGATCAGGGCGTCCCGGTTCGGCGCCGGCGACCGCGTGAGGATGACCGCGCCCAGCGTCCCGGAGCCGAGCCCCGGGATCGGCACCATCGGGATGAAAAACGGCAGGCTCGCGTCGATGCCCC
>DATHLI010000275.1:0-11239 GCA_035488355.1 bacterium
CAAGGTCAAGGCGCGGCTGATCGTGGAGGGGGCGAACGGGCCGACCACCCCCGAGGCCGACGCCATCCTCCAGGATCGCAAGGTGCTGGTCGTGCCGGACATCCTGGCCAACGCCGGCGGGGTCACGGTGTCCTACTTCGAGTGGGTGCAGGATCTCCAGTCGTTCTTCTGGAGCGAAGAGGAGATCAACGAACGATTGGAGCGGATCATGGTCCGGTCCTTCCGGGAAGTGCTGGCGGTGTCCCAGGAGCGGCAGGTCGAGATGCGGACGGCCGCGCTCGTGAAAGCGGTGCAGCGGGTCGCCGATGCGCTGATCACGCGCGGCATCTACCCGTGATCCCACCGGCCGGGCCCGATCTTCGCGGCCCCGGGGCGGATGCTGCGGCCGATCCTCCTGGCGCTCTCCCACCGGCGGAGCCTGCAGCGGTTCGCGCTCCGCAACCCGGTGCTCCGGCGGGCCGCGCTCCGCTTCGTGGCCGGGGAGCGCCCCGAGGACGCGGTCGCGGTGATCCGGCGCCTCAACCGGGCGGGGCTGCTCGCGACACTTGATTTCCTCGGAGAGCACACGGCGACGAGGGACGGGGCCGCCGCCGGCGCGGAGAGCTACCTCGTCATCCTCGATGAACTGCGGCGGAGCGGTGTCGACAGCAATCTGTCGCTGAAGCTGTCCCAGCTCGGGCTGGACGTCGACGAAGCGCTGTGCGAGGCGCTGCTGCGCCGGGTCCTGGCGCGCGCCGGGACGATGTTTGTCCGGGTCGACATGGAGAGTTCCCAGTACACGGACCGGACGCTTCGTCTCGTCGAAGGCCTGTGGGCCGGCGGGATCCGCAACGTCGGCGTGGTGATCCAATCGTACCTGCGCCGCAGCGAAGCCGACGTGGAGCGGATGATCGCGCTCGGCATCCGGGTCCGCCTGGTGAAGGGCGCCTACGCCGAGCCCCCGTCGGTGGCGTTCCCGCGCAAGCAGGACGTCGACCACAACTTCGAACGCCTGGCGGAGCGCCTCCTCCGCCGGAGCACGTATCCGGCGATCGCGACCCACGATGAGCGGCTGATCGACGCCGCCAAACGCGCCGCCGCCGCAGGCGGGATCGCCCCCGACCGGTTCGAGTTCCAGATGCTGTACGGGATCCGGCGGGATCTCCAAGCGCGCCTCCGCCGCGAAGGGTACGGGGTCCGCGTGTACGTCCCGTTCGGGGAGGAGTGGTACCCCTACTTCATGCGCCGGCTGGCCGAGCGGCCCGCGAACGTGATGTTCGTCCTGAGAAGCGTGCTGCGGGAGCGGGGGGCGGGCGGGGAGGGAGCGCCCTGACGCACAAGGAACCCCCTTCGCGGACGCGAACGTAAGGATCACTCGCCACGACGGCCGCCACGGGATGCCGGGCGGCCGGCACGAGAATCCCACGAAGGAGGGAAGACACAATATGAGCCATCGGAATCTGCTGGTCGCCCTTGCGCTCTGCGCGCTGCTGGCGGCGGGCCTGCCGTTCGCGGCCCCGGCTCCGGCGGCCACCATGGGACCGGTCACCGACCCGATCGGCGTCGTCAAGATCGGCCCCGGAGACCCGATCACCATCGCCTGGTGGATGGTGGTCACAGGACCGAACGAAGCCCTGGGCACCGACAGCCGGCGGGGGGTCGAGATTGCGATCGACGACACGGGGGGGACCCTCCTGGGGCACCCGATCAAACTGATCGGCGAAGACAGCGGGTGCGGGCCAGAAGGCGGACAGACCGCCGCGACCAAGATCGCCGCCAACGCGGACGTCGTCGCCGCCATCGGGTCGAGCTGCTCGAGCGAAGCCGTGCCGGGAGCGCCGATCCTCTGGAAGGCCGGGATCGCGACGGTCTCGCCGTCCAACACGGCGCCCAAGCTCACCGACCCGAACCGCGGTCCGGACTACGACGGGTACCTCCGCACCGCCCACAACGACAAGATCCAGGGGGCCGTCGCGGCGACGTTCGCCCGCAGCGCCATCAAGAAGACCCGCGCGGCGACCGTCCACGACGGCAGCCCGTACGCGCAGGGGCTCGCGAACGCGTTCGCGGAGAACTTCAAGAAGATGGGCGGGACCGTCACCTCCCAGGAAGCGATTGCACCCGGGGACACCGATATGCGCCCCGTTCTGACGCGGATCGCGACCGGCAAACCCGATATCATCTTCTTCCCGATCTTCGTCGCCGAGGGCGGGTTCATCGCGCGGCAGTCCAAGGATGTCTCCGGCCTGGCGGGTGTGACGCTGATGGGCGCCGACGGCATATTCTCTCCGGACTTCCTCAAGGCGTCGGGGGACTCCGCCCGGGGAATGTACTGGAGCAGTCCCGACCTGACGCCGGACGCCCTCGGGCCCAGATATGCCGGGGAGTTCCTGCCCAAATATGAAAAGAAGTACGGGCAGAAGCCCACGGGAGCGTTCCACCCGCACGGCTACGATGCGGCGATGATCATCTTTGCGGCAATCAAGAAGGTGGCGAAGGCGGACGGCGGGACCCTGTACATCGGCCGGAAGGCGCTGCGCGACGCGCTGTTTGCGACGAAGGGCTTCAAGGGCCTCACGGGGACGATTACCTGCAACGCCTACGGCGACTGCGCGGATCCGCACATCGCCGTCTACCAGTCGGTGTCGGCCGATCCGGCGAAGTGGGACCCGGGGACCGATCCGAAGAAGGTCTATCCGGGAAAGCCCTGACGGTTCAGTCGGGGCGGCGGTGAGTCGGGGATGAACCGGGGGCGGGCCGCGTCCTCGGGTCATCCCCGGTCGTTTTCTCAGCGCGAGAAGGGCGTCCGGTGCATCCCCGCGGGCTGATCAGGCGCGTTTCCTTCATCGACGTCTTCCTCTGGGCCTTCCGCCTGGCGGTGATCGCCGTGGTTATCGTGGGATCGATCGCGACGCTGGCGGGTGGCAGATACACGGGCCGGCAGTGGCTCGACTTCGTTGAGTTCGGCCTGGCCCAGGGCGGGATTTACGCCCTCATCGCGCTCGGCTACACGATGGTCTACGGCGTCCTCAACATGATCAACTTCGCGCACGGCGAGGTGTTCATGAGCGGCGCCTACACGGCCTACTTTGTCGCCGTGCCGCTCGGGACCTCGGGATTTCTCGCCCGCCACCTGCTCGCGGGGCTGCTCGCCATTCTCCTCGTCGCGATGGCGACGTCCACCGGGGTGGCGGTGCTGGTGGAGCGTGTCGCCTACCGCCCGCTGCGGCGGGCCCCCCGCCTCGTCCCGCTGATCACGGCGATCGGCGCCTCCTTTTTCCTGCAGTACACCTTCCGCGGTCTCTACGGCGGTGGGATCCATTCCTATCCGGACATCGCGGTCCTCTCGGGCGAGTGGACCCTCGGTGGCTTCCACATCCTGCGCACGCAGGCGATCGTGCTCCTGGGAGCGGTCGCGATGATGCTCATCCTGTACGCGGTCGTGATGCGCACGAAGCTCGGCAAAGCCATGCGCGCCGTCGCGGAAGACCGGGACGCCGCCGCGCTGATGGGCATCAACGTCGATGGGATCATCGTGTTTACGTTCGCCCTGGGCGGAGCGATGGCCGGCGCCGCCGGCGTCCTGTACGCGCTCGTCTTCAAGCAGGTGCACTTCTTCATGGGGTTTGTCCCGGGGATCAAGGCCTTCACCTCAGCGGTGCTGGGGGGCATCGGCAACATCCCCGGGGCGATGCTGGGGGGCCTGTTCCTGGGGATCGTGGAGTCGGTGGGGCCGGCCCTGTTCCTCGACGGCCTCGGGATTCGCGCGCCCTACCAGCTCCGGGACGTGATCGGCTTCACCATGCTGCTCATCATGCTGATCTTCCGGCCCCAGGGCATCCTGGGGGAGCGCCTTGCGACCAAGCGTGCCTAGGTGGGTTCGAATCGGGCTGCTGTTCGGGGTCGCGGCCGTGTACCTCTGCCTCGTCGGCATCGTGGAGACATTTCGGAAGCGCTGGATCGTCGCGGACGTGATGGGGCTCGGCCAGGCCTTCGTGCTCGTGTGCATCCTGGCCGCGGGATATGTCGCGGCCAGGCGGACCGCGGGGGCGAACACGCTGCGAACCCTGGCCGAGGGCACCGGCGCGGGGCTGCTGGCCGGCGCCCTGCCGGCGGCGGTGCTCTTCCTGGGCGCGGTGGTCCCGCTGCGGACGGTCTTCATCAACGCGTCCCCGACGCTGTACGCCCTGCTCTCGATGGGCCTGACCCCGCCCCAGGGAAGCCTGGCCCTGCTCCTTGTCGGGGCCGCTGCGGGAGCCTGCGGCGCGGCCGTCTCCCGCGTTCCTCCCGAGGCGCGGCGGACGTTCCTGTGGGGCGTGTTCGCGGTCCTGCTCCTGAGCATTTTCCAGGAGCTCCTGCAGCTGCTCCTCCAGCCTCGAGGTCTCGCCTCAGCCGTCCGGAATCTGCTCTTCACTTCGGACGGGCCGTCCCTTCGGGGCGCGGGGGGAGTCTGTGCGTTGACCTGGGCGGGGCGCGCCGCCTGGACGCTCACAAGGAGAGTCACACACAAGCGGCGCGGGCTCCTGGCGCCGGGGGGACCGCAGGGGGCGAAAGTCGCGGCCGTTGCGCTTGCGCTCGTGGGCCTGCTCCTGATCCCGATCGCCGGGGGCCTGTTTGTGGCTCAGGTGATGGTCCTCGTCGGGCTGTACATTTTGATGGGGCTGGGTCTCAATCTCGAGGTGGGATTTGCCGGGCTGCTCGACCTCGGCTTCGTGGCCTTCTTTGCCATCGGCGCGTACACGGTCGCGCTCCTGACGTCGCGGGGAGAGCACGGCATCGCCCACATGTCCTTTTGGGCGGCCATCCCCGTCGCCGTTGCCGTGTCGCTCGCGGCCGGGGTGATATTCGGCATTCCGGTGCTGCGCGTCCGCGGCGACTACCTGGCGATCGCCACCCTGGGCCTCGGCGAGATCGTCCGCCTGCTCGTGCTCTCCGACGCCCTGGAGCCGTGGCTCGGCGGCTCATTCGGGATCCTGTCGATCCCGAAGCCGGTGATCGGCGGATGGGAACTCTCCGGCCCGCGCCAGTTGTACTACCTGACCGTGGCGGCCTCCGCGCTGATTGCCTACGTGGCCTGGCGCCTTCAGGACTCGCGCCTGGGGCGGGCGTGGATGGCGATCCGGGAGGACGAGGACGTGGCCCAGGCGATTGGGATCAACCTGATCACGACCAAGCTGCTGGCCTACGGGATCGGCGGCGCCATGGGCGGGATCGGCGGGGCGATCTTCGCCGTCATGCTCGGGTCGGTGTTTCCCCACAGCTTTCAGCTGCTGATCTCGATCAATGTCCTGGTGCTGATCATTCTGGGAGGGATGGGCAGCATCTGGGGGGTCGTCGTCGGCGCCCTGGTGCTGGTGGGGTTGCCCGAGCTGCTCCGCGAGTTTGGCGAGTTCCGCTTCCTCATCTACGGGATCGTCCTCGTCGTCATGATGTTGTACCGGCCGGAAGGGCTCCTGCCGGGCGCGGCGCAGAAGCTGGAGCTGCGCGTGGAGGGGGCCGGGACGCCGGACGCATCCCCCGCGGGAGGATCGTGAGCATGGGCCTCCTCGCGACCGAGCGCATGACCAAGCGGTTCGGGGGCCTCGTCGCGATCAACGAGTTGACGGTGGAGGTGGCGGAGCGCACGATTCACAGCATCATCGGACCCAACGGCGCCGGCAAGACCACCGTGTTCAACTGCATCACCGGATTCTACCGGCCGGAGGACGGGCGGATCCTCTTCCGCGGCGAGCGGATCGACGGGCTCACCCCCGACCAGATCGCCCGGCTGGGGATCGCGCGAACCTACCAGAACATCCGGCTCTTCGGGAACATGACGGTGCTCCAAAACGCGCTCGTCGGCCAGCATATCCATCTGACCTCGACGTGGGTCGGTGCCGTCCTCAACACACCGCACACCCGGCAGGACGAGCGGAGAGGGCTGGAGGACGCCCGGCGGCTCCTCCGGTTCGTCGGCCTGGAGGGCAAGAGCGGGCTGCTGGCCCGGAACCTGCCGTACGGAGACCAGCGCCGCCTGGAGATCGTCCGGGGGCTGGCCATGCGGCCCGCGCTGCTCCTCCTCGATGAGCCGGCCGCGGGGATGAGCCCGCGGGAGAGCATCGACACGATGGCGTTTATCCGCCGCCTCCGCGACGATCTGGGCAGTACGATTCTGCTGATCGAGCACCAGATGCGGGTCGTGATGGGCATCTCCGACCGCGTGACGGTGCTGGACTACGGGGTGAAGATCGCCGAGGGGACCCCGGCGGAGATTCAGAACGATCCGCGGGTGATTGAAGCCTATCTGGGCACGCGCCGGGCGGCCGCGGGAGGCGGCTGAGCGCGCCGTCATGGCCCTCCTCCACCTCCAGGACCTCCACGTCTATTACGGCTCGATTCACGCCCTTCGCGGCCTGTCGATCGAGGTCGACGCGGGGAAGATCGTGACGTTGATCGGGGCCAACGGCGCGGGGAAGAGCACGACCCTCAATACCATCAGCGGCCTCCTGCGGCCCCGCCGGGGCAGCGTTCGGCTGGAGGGCGAGGATCTCACGGGCGTGCCGCCGCACGAGATCGTGTTCAAGGGCGTGGTCCAGGTTCCGGAAGGCCGGCGGATCTTCGGGCGCCTCACGGTCGTGGAAAACTTGGAAATGGGCGCATACACGCTGGCCGCCCGGAAGGCCATCGAGGAGGGGATAGACCGATCCTTCGCGCTGTTTCCCCGGCTCAAGGAACGGCGGATGCAGATCGCCGGGACGCTCTCCGGCGGCGAGCAGCAGATGCTCGCGATCGGGCGCGCGCTGATGGCCCGGCCCCGGGTGCTCTTGATGGACGAGCCGTCGATGGGGCTCGCGCCGATCCTGGTGGAGCAGATCTTCGACGCCATTCAGGACATCAACCGGCAGGGCACCTCCATCCTGCTCGTCGAGCAGAACGCCTATCTGGCGCTCACCATCGCCCACCGGGGGTACGTGCTGCAGACGGGGAGCATCGTGCTGGCCGGCCCGGCCGCCGACCTGCAGGCCAACGCCGAGGTGAAGAGGGCCTATCTCGGTGGCGCATGACCTGGTTCGGACCTCCTTCCCCCCCGGACACGGACGTGAGCGCGGCGCCGCGTGCGGAGCGCCGCGGGACCGCCGTGTGGATCGGGGCGCTGGTCGGCCTCGCGGTCATCTGGGGAGCCTCGGTCCCGCTGACCAAGCTTGGGCTGCGAGACTTCCCCCCGCTCACGCTCACCGCGCTCCGGTATCTCGTCGCGGCCCCGTTCTTTGCCGCGGTCCTGCTCGGCCGCGCCCTCCCGCCTCCGCGCGCGGTGGCCGCCGCCGGAGCGCTCGGCCTGCTGGGCATCGGTGTGGGGCAGGTGTCCCAGACGCTGGGCGTCCGCGAGATCTCCGCATCGGTCGCGACCGTCATCTCGGCGACGATCCCGATTCTCGTGGTCGTCTTCGCGGTGGTCCGGCTGCGCCGGCCGGTTCGACGGCGGCAGGGCCTCGGGTTGATCACGGCATTTGCCGGGGTCGCGCTGGTGGCGGCGGGCGACCCGCACGCCCTCCTCGCGGGGTTCAACACCCCCGGGGGCAGAGGCGACGCCCTGATGCTCCTGTCGGCCGTGGCGGTCGCGCTGTATTATGTGTTCAGTGTGGAACTGATGGCGAAGTACTCCGTGATCACGGTGACGGCGCTGACCTCGCTGGCGGGCGCCTGCGGGGTGGTGCCGGCCGCGGTGTGGGAGCTGCAGCATTCGGCGGCCGTACAGCTCAGTCTGCGGGGGATCCTGGTGGCGCTCTACCTCGGCGTGCTCGTCACCGTGGTGGGACTGTGGATCTGGTTTCATGCCCTGAACCGGCTGCCCGTGAGCGTGGCGGCCGCGCTGCAGTATCTGCAGCCGCTGGTCGGCGTCGGGGCCTCCGCGCTGCTGTTCGGGGATCGTCTCGGCGTGTGGTTCCTGGTGGGGACCGGGCTCGTGCTGGGCGGCATTGCCGGGAGCACGGCCCCGGATCTGCCTTCCCTCCGGAAGGCGCTGGTGCCTCAGCCGAGGGCATAGGCCGGCGAATCTCAAGCGGATGAAGGGACGGGAGGGTGGCATGGACCGGGAGATGGATCGGGTGCCGGTGGCGAGCGCTCGGGCGGGCAGTCCGATGACGCGGGTGACGGGAGGACAGGCGCTGGTCCGGTGCCTGAAGGCCCAGGGAATCGATGTGGTGTTCGGCCTGCCCGGGGTTCAGCTCGACTGGCTCTTCGACGCGCTGTACCAGGAGCGCGGCGCCATCACCGTCTATCACACCCGACACGAGCAGGCCGTCTCCTACATGGCCGACGGTTACGCGCGCACGACCGGCCGGATCGGGACCTGCCTCATGGTTCCAGGTCCGGGGGTGCTGAACGCGATGGCCGGGCTGTCGACCGCCTACGCGTGCTCGTCGCCGGTCCTCTGCGTCACCGGGCAGATCCCGTCCCACCTCATCGGGGCGGGCCGCGGGCTCCTGCACGAGATCAAGGATCAGCTGACGGCGCTGCGCTCGGTGACGAAGTGGGCGGCCCGCGCGTCGACCCCCGAGGAGATCCCCGGGATCGCGCGCGAAGCGTTTCGACAGCTGCAGACGGGACACGTCCGTCCCGTCGCCGTCGAGATCCCCCTGGACACGCTGCAGGCGTCCGCCGAGGTGGCGCCGATCGACCGCGTTCCCGGCGAGCGCCAGGCGGGCGATCCGGAGGCGATCGAGCGGGCGGCCAGGGCGCTCGGACACGCGGAGCGGCCGATCATCTTTGCCGGCGGCGGCGTGATCCGGTCGGCCGCCTGGGAGGCGCTCCAGCAGCTCGCCGAGACTCTGCAGGCCCCCGTCGTGATGTCGAGCAACGGGACCGGGGCGCTGTCCAGCCGGCACTATCTCGCCCAGACCATGGTCGCGGGGCCGGACCTGCTGCCGGCCGCCGACGTGGCGCTGATCGTCGGGACGCGCTTTCTCCAGCCGGCGAGCGCCACCTGGGCCCCCCGCCAGGGACAGACCCTGATCCAGCTGGACATCGACCCCGAGGAGATCGGGCGCAACTGTCCGGCGCAGATTGGGATCGTCGCGGATGCGGGGTGGGGGCTGGCGGAGCTCGCCGCCCGGGTCTCGCGGCACAACCGGAAGCGGGCGTCGCGGCGCGACGAGCTCACGGCGCTCCAGCAGCGCGTCCACGAGCGCCTCTTCGCGGTCCAACCCCAGGCCGCGTATGCGATGGCCATCCGGGAGGCGCTCCCGGACGACGGCATCCTGGTCAGCGAGAGCACCCAGGTCGGCTACTGGGCGCAGTTCGGGGGGTTCCCGGTCTATCACCCCCGGACGCTGCTGACGTCCGGCTACCAGGGGACGCTGGGGTACGGCTTCGCGACGGCGCTGGGCGCGCAGGTCGGCGCGCCCGGGAGGAAGGTCGTCTCGATCAACGGAGACGGGGGGTTCATGTACAACGTGCAGGAGCTCGCGACGATGGTGCTGCACCGGATCAACGTCGTGGCCGTCGTCTTCAACGACAATGCCTTCGGCAATGTCCGCCGCATCCAGCAGCAGTCCTTCGGCGGCCGGCTGATCGCCTCGAATCTCCACAACCCCGACTTCGTGAAGCTGGCCGAGTCGTTCGGCATGGACGGTCGGCGGGTGGAGCGCCCCGAGACGCTGCGGACGGCCGTGGGGGAGGCGCTCAGCCGCGACCGCCCGGCGCTGATCGAGGTGTCGGTGGGCGAGATGCCGAGCGCGTGGGAGGTGGTGCGGCCGGGCCACCGCGGGTAGCCGCGGGCCCGGGCGCGGCGGGCAGCGTGAACGTGAACGTGCTGCCCGCGTTCACGCGGCTCGTCACGGTGATGCGCCCGCCGTGGGCCTCGACGATGTGCTTGGCGATGGCCAGGCCGAGCCCCGTCCCGCCCGGCCCCCGCGATCGGGAGCGCTCGACCCGGTAGAACCGGTCGAACACCCGCGGAAGATCGTCCGGGGGAATGCCGCGGCCGGTGTCCGAGACCGAGACGGCCACCTCGGACGGCATGCCGCCGACGGACACTTCAACGGTCCCGCCCTCGGGCGTGAACTTGATGGCGTTGTCGAGCAGGTTGGTCAGGACCTGTACAATCCGGTCGCGGTCCGCCAGCGCCGTGCCCGCGGCGTACTCCGGGGACCCGTCCGGCGCCGCGCCGCGCAGGCGCAGGTTCACCAGGTGACGCTCGGCCTGGGGGCGCATCCGGCTCACCGCTTCGGCGGCGAGCCGGTCGAGCCGCACCGGCGCCGGCTCCATGGAGACCGCCCTCGACTCCAACCGGGAGAGGTCCATCAGATCGTCGACCAGCTTCATGAGGCGGGTGGCCTCGCTGTCGATGATCGTGAGGAAGCGGCGGCGGGCGTCTTCATCGGCCATGGCGCCCCCCAGGAGCGTTTCGGTAAATCCCTTGATCGAGGTCAAGGGTGTGCGCAGCTCGTGGGAGACGTTGGCGGTCAGTTCCCGGCGCAGGCGCTCGGTCCGCCGGACGTCGGTGACATCGCGGATCACGGCCACCGCGCCGGCGATCTCGCCGGCCGGCCCCCGAAGCGGCGTCGCGTGCAGGTCGAGGATCCGCTCTCGGTGTGGATCGGGGGTGTACTCCTCCACGACGTCCCGTCCTTCGCGGGCAGCCGTCTCGATGCCGCGGCAGCTGGGATGATCGCCCAGGACCTCGCGGAGCGTCGCCCGCGCAGGGACGTCCCGGGGCTCGCCGGGGAGGGCGGGGGGCAGGCCCAGGAGATCCTCCGCCGCGCGGTTGCGCAGCAGGATGGTTCCCTGGAGATCGACGGCGACGACCGCGTCGCTCATGCTCGAGATGATCGCCTCGATCTTGTTGCGTTCCTCGCTCACCGCCGCCAGCTTCTGGCGCAGCTGGTCCGCCATGGCGTTGAACGTGGCGGCGAGCTGGCCGATCTCGTCCTCGCTGCGCACCGACGCGCGCGCGCCGAGGTCCCCGGCGGAGATGCGCCTGGCGGCCCGCGCCAGTTCGAGCACGGGGGCGGCCAGCGCCCGCGCCCTCCAGGCGCCCAGCAGCAGCGCGGCAGCCACGCCGGCGAGGAGCGCCTCGCCGAGGGCCTTCCAGACCTCTTCCAGCGCCTGGTCCACCCACAGGCGGGGGAGGCTGACCTGGACCACGCCGGTGACGGCGCCGCGCGAGGTCATCGGCGCGGCGGCGAAGATCCGCGTTTCGTGGCTGCCCGGATCGAGGCGGATCGCCGTCGCGGGCGTGCCCGCAAGCGCCGAGGCGATCTCGGGCGCGACCGCCCCCGCG
>DATHLI010000276.1:0-1617 GCA_035488355.1 bacterium
AGCATGCCGATCCCGAGGCGGAGGGCTTCGGCGGGTGAGGCGATCCGGACGGGGGCGCCGTCCAGGAGGATCTGCCCCCGGTCCGGCGCGGTAAAGCCCGAGAGGATCTTCATCAAGGTGCTCTTCCCCGCGCCGTTTTCCCCGAGGAGGCCGTGGACGCTGCCCGCCTCCGCCGTGAGGCTGATGCCGTCGTTGGCGCGGACCGGGCCGAAGGACTTGCGGATGTCCCTCAGTTCAACGCGCATCGGCTCCCGCGGGGAGAGGCCGGTCCATCACGATCCTCCGCGAGGGCGGCCCCGGCGGAGGGCGGCTGCGAGGGGCGCGCCTACCGGCTCGGTCCTTCCATTCCCTGCAGCAGTTGGGGCATGTACCAGATTTGGAGATCCGTGGCGACGTCCCCGGGTTTGAGGTAGAGCGACCCGTCCTGCAGCCACAGGGGTCCCTTCCAGAGGAGGATCAGGCGGTTCCCCAGGCCGCGGATCAGGGTGTCGAGCCGCGCGCCCGCCTCGGCGCCGAGCGCCGGGCCCCGTTCAAAGCCGACGGCGGAGGTGTCAGGATTGCCGATGTTCTTCCAGTCCGGCCCATTCCAATCCCAGTACTGCTTGTACCCGCCGTTCGCGACCAGCCGGATCGCCTTGACGTAGGCCGGCCCCCAGTTGAAGTACGGGACCCCCAGACAGACGCTCGGCGCTTCCTGGCAGGCGCCCTTGAAGTCATAGGGGATCGCCCACACCTTGCCGCCGGCGTTGGCCCTCTTGTTCGCCTCGACCAGGGCTTCGGTCGTGTCGATCCCGGAGGCCACCACATCGTAGCCGGTGGTGTAGAAATCGTCGGCCACTTTGGTCGGATCGAGGGTCTGGCCGGGAATGTTGAACCAGAACCCGATCCAAGTCACTTTGAACTTCAGATCGGCCGGGTCTTTCCCACGATACCTGGTCCAGCAGTATCGCGCTCCCAGGTAGACGGAGTCGGCCAGGCGCCGGGTCTCGTCGTTGACGAGCGGGCCGAGGTAGCCGATCTTGCCCGTCCGCGTCGTCAGGGCGGCCGCGCATCCGGCCACCATCTTCATGTACTCCATCCGGCCCATGAAGTTGCTCTCGTTCGGCGGGGCCTTGTAGTCCTTGCCCGCTTTCCAGGCGTGGTCGCCGGAGACGTTGATGATGGGCAGCGTGGGGTGGCGCTTGGCCGCTTCGAGCGTGCCGTCCTGGAAATCATCCGACGTCGTCAGGACCAGCCTGGCGCCCTTCGAGACCATGTCGTCGACGACCTGGGGCACGGTGACGCCGGGTTTGGCGGCCGGGTTGACGCTGTCCACGTAGATCATCCTGGCGCCCGGCACCTTCGCCGCCGCGTACTGGGCGGCGATGTAGTGCGCCTCGCTCCACCCGTGGTCGTTGTGCGGGCCCACCAGGATGACGCCGAAGACGATGGGAGCCGCCCCGGTCGCCGGGAGCGCGGGCGCGCCAAGGGCCAGCGCGAGGCCCGGCACCAGCGAGGCCATGACGAGCGAGATCCCCCTTCTCATTGCACGGCTCCTTTCGGCGGGGCGCGACGATCGTTCCCCTTCCATCCGCAATGACATGTGTTCCCGCCCGGTCTGCTTTCCCCTTCCCGCTG
>DATHLI010000277.1:0-4764 GCA_035488355.1 bacterium
AGGTTGGTGGCCCAAATAATGGGGGTCAAGGAACGGCGGGATCGAGAGCGGTTGGAGATGCGGCAGGCCATCCTCGATTCGGCCCGCGAGATCGCGGCGAAGGAAGGATGGCAGGCGGTGACGATCCGGCGGGTGGCCGAGAAGATCGAGTACAGTCCCCCGGCCATCTACGAATACTTCGAGAGCAAGGAAGCATTGCTGGAGGAAGAGGCGCGCGAGGCCTTCGGGATCTTCCTGGCCGACCTGATCGCCGCGCGCGATGCGCACACGGATCCGCGGGAGCGCCTGCGGGCAATGGGGGACGCCTACTGGAACTTCGTCTGGAAGCATCCTGAACTGTATCAGGTGATCTCGGGCCTCGGCGGGGTAAACCTTTGCGAGCCCGGGCACGAGCATCCGCACTCGGAGGGCAACCAGGTCTTCGAGACCTTTCGTGACGTGCTGCAGGCGAATCTGCCGGCGGCCGGCCGGGCCGCTGACGATATCGAGGGCAGGGTGATGATCCTTTGGAGCCTGTACCACGGCTTCATCGCTCTCCTCATGACCGGCCGGATTCCCATGGAATCGCGCGACCGAGCGCGGGCGCTCGCCGGCCAGGCCGTTGACGGTCTCTTGACTGCCTGGCGGGCGGGGCGGGGTTGACCGAGGTCAAGTGTCGGACCAGCCGCTGAGCCGGCTGATTTGCGGGATGCGTTAGAGCGGGTATGTTCACGGGGAGGTTCCAAATGGTGCGTTTGGCGCTTGTGGGGATCGTCATGCTCGCGTTGGCGGGGGGGACCATCATCGGGCGGTCGAAGGGCCGGACGGCGCCCCCTGCCGCTCAGCCGGCGGCGGAGGTCGGCCGGGCTCCGGCGTCCGTTGTGATCGGCGCGGCGCGCCGGGCCGACGTGGTGACCCGGGTCCTGGCCTCGGGGTCCGTGACGAGCATTCGCGATTCGAAGATCGGATCCAAGCTCTCCGGCCGCGTGGCGGCGGTCCTGGTCGAGGAAGGGCAGCGCGTCGGCGCCGGCACCCCGCTGCTGCGGCTCGAAACGTCCGAGCTCGTGGCGCAGGAAGCCCAGGCAGAAGCCAACGTGGCGGGGGCCCGCGCCCGCCTGCAGGAAGTCCTGGCCGGACAGCGGCCTGAGGAACGTCAGCAGGTCACGAATGCCGTGGCGCAGGCGGAGGCGGCCCTCCGATCCGCCCAGGCGTCGCTGGAGCTCGCCCAGGCCAACGTACAGCGGATGCGCTCCCTCCGGACCCAGGGGGCGGTGTCGCAGCAGGATCTCGATGCCGCCGAGACCCAGGCCCGTGTCGCGCAGGCCCAGGTCGTGCAGGCGCAGGCCGCCTACGACTCCGCCAAGCAGAGCTGGAACATCATGACAGTCGGCGCCCGGCAGGAGGATATTCAGCAGGCGCGCGCGCAGCTGGCCCAGGCGGACGCCGGGCTGGCGATGGTCCGCGAGCAGCTGCACGATTCCACGATCTCCGCCCCGTTCGACGGAACGATCATCCAGCGGAACGTCGAGCCCGGCGAGGTCGTGTCCTCGGCCGGCGGACCCAACCAGAGCCCGCTGTTCGTGCTCAGCCAGGTGGACGACGTCTACGTCGAGTTCATCGTGCCGGCGCAGCACCGGTCCGAGCTGCAGCAGGGGCAGGCGGCGCAGATGGGCGTGGACGGCCTTCCGGGAAGGACGTTCGAGGGGCGGGTAGAGGAAATCCGCCCGGCGGCCGATGTGGCCAACCGGTCCTTCGGTGTGAAGGTCCGGGTGCCCAACCCCAAGGGAGCCCTCCGGCCCGGGATGTTCGCTCGGGGCGCCATCGTTGTGGGAGTGCGGCACGGCGTCTTGAGTATTCCGGAGCAGGCGGTCCTGACGGCGACCTCGGGTCCGATCGTGTTCGTCGCGCGCGGGGGCGTGGCGGTCCGGCAGATCGTGACGCTCGGCGAGCATCAGAACGGGTCCGTGGAAGTGACGTCCGGCCTCGCCGACGGCGACCCCGTGGTCGTCGAAGGCCAGGACGGCCTCACCGACAACCAGCCGGTCACACCGCGCACCCCGTAGCCGAGGAGGATTGCTCATGCAGGCGCTTGCAGGCCTTTCGATTCGCCGTCCCGTTCTCGCCTCGGTGATCATCCTGGCGATGGTCTTCCTCGGCGTCTTTTCCTACGCCAAGTTGAACATCGAGCGCTGGCCCAACGTCGACATTCCCATCATCGTCGTCACGGTGGCCGATCCCGGCGCCTCGCCGGAAGAGATCGAGAGCGACGTGACCAACAAGATCGAGGACGCGGTCAACTCGGTCAGCGGGATCGACCATCTGTCGTCGACCTCGGCCGAGAGCGTCTCGATCGTGATCGCCCAGTTCGTCCTCGAGAAGAACATCGACGTCGCGGCGCAGGAGATCCAGAACAAGATCAACGGCATCCCCGATCTCCCTGCGGGGATCGATCCGCCGACCGTCTCCAAGTTCGACCCGAGCGCCATCCCGGTGATGACGCTCGCGCTGTCGGCGAACCGTCCGGTGCGGGACATCTCGGAGTACGCGGACAAGGTGCTGCGGCCTCAGCTGGAGAGCACCCTCGGCGTGGGGCAGGTCACCCTCACCGGGGACCAGCCGCGGCAGATCAACGTCTGGGTGGACCCGGACCGTCTGGCGTCCTACGGGCTCCCGGTCACGTCGGTGCTGCAGTCCGTGCAGAACCAGAACGTCCAGCTCCCCGCCGGCCACGTGGACCAGGGCAACACGCAATTGACCGTCCGGGCGCTCGGCCGGATCACGTCGCCCCAGGAACTCGCGAACGTGGGGCTGGCGACGCGCGACGGCCAGCCGGTCAGGATCGGGGATGTCGCCCGCATCGAGGACGGCGCCGCGGAGCCCGTCACCACCGCGAACGTCAACGGGACGCCGGCCGTGCTGCTGCAGATCCAGAAGCAGTCCGGCACCAACACCCTCAACGTCGTGCACGCCCTCAAGGACCGCCTCCGGACGATCGAGCCTCTCCTGGCCTCCGGGTACCACCTCCGGATCGTGCGCGACCAGGCCGTGTTCGTGGAGGCGTCCACCGGCGCCGTGCAGGAGCACCTGATCATCGGCTCCATCCTGGCCGCGCTGGTGGTGCTCGTCTTCCTGTGGAACTGGCGCTCCACGCTGATCGCGGCCCTGGCGATCCCGACATCGATCATCTCCACCTTCACCCTGATCTCGGCGCTCGGCCTCACGCTGAACACGATCACCCTGCTGGCGCTCGCGCTCGTCGTCGGGATCGTGATCGACGACGCCATCGTGGTGCTGGAGAACATCTACCGCCTGCTCAAGGAGAAGGGGATGCCCCCCGTCCAGGCGGCGATCGAGGGCACCCGCGAGATCGGTCCCGCGGTCACGGCGACGACCATCAGCTTGATCGCGGTGTTCCTGCCGCTCGCGTTCATGGGCGGGATCGTCGGCCAGTTCATGAAGAGCTTTGGCTGGACGATGGCATTCGCGATCGCGGTCTCGCTGGTCGTGAGCTTCACGCTCACGCCTTCGCTGTCGGCGCGCTGGCTGGGCGGCGGCCGGCGCGCGCCGGCCGGGGGCCCCGGGGATCCGCTCGAGACCGGGAACGGCGAGGCGGTGGATCGAGGGCCCGAGGCGGAGCAGCACCGCGGGAGGATCTACAACGCGGTGGACCACGGCTACCGCTGGCTCCTCGAGCACGCCCTGCGGCGGCGGTGGGTCGTGGTGGTCCTCACGCTGTTGGTGTTGTTCAGCATCGGGCCCATCGGGGCCGCGGTCAACAAGAACTTTCTGCCGGAGGACGATCAGTCGCAACTGGAAGTGGTCGTGCGCGCACCCGAGGGGTGGACGCTGGGAGCCACCGACCGCTTTGCCACCCAGATGGCCGCCGAGATCCGGCGTCTGCCGGGCATGGATTACACCATCGTCACGGCCGGCGACGACCCCCAGCATACCCCCAACCGCTTTACGATCTTCGTGAAGATGGTCGATCTCAACAAGAGGTCGATCAGCCAGCAGGCCATGTACAGCAAGGTCCGGGACCTGATCCAGTCTCGCTACGGCTATCTCGGCCTGCAGACCCAGGTCGAGGCGGTCGCGGAGTTCGGCGGCAGCGGCGGGTTCCAGCCCGTCGACTATGTCGTGAGCGGCCCCGATCTCGGCGTCCTGACCCGCGCCGGCGATCAGGGGATCCGCGTCCTCCGGTCCATCCCCGGGGTCGTCGACCCGCGTTCCTCCCTGATCAGCGGCGCCCCGCAGCTGGGGGTGCAGGTGGACCGCGCCCGTGCCGCGGACCTGGGTGTGAACGCCGTCGACGCCGCGAACGCCCTGTACATGCTCGTCCAGGGCGTCGAGGTCAAGACCGCCAAGTACACCGAGGCCGGCCAGCAGTACAAGATCGTCATCCGCGCCGACAAGCAGCACCGGTCCGACCAGGACCTGCTCGCGCAGCTGCCCGTCTCGTCTCCCACCCAGGGGGTCGTGGCCCTGGAGCAGGTCGTGAGCACGAGCCGCGGGGTGGGCCCGAGCGAGATCAGCCACTACAACCGGCGCCGTCAGGTCGAGCTGACCGCGAACCTCCTGCCGAGCGCATCGCAGCAGGCGGTGCTGCAGGAGCTGGACCGCAAGATCCGGGCGCTCGGCCTGGGACCGCAGTACGACATGACGTTTACCGGCCAGGCCATCGAGCAGGGCCGGCAGGCGGCGGCCTTCATGCAGTCGTTCATGCTGTCGTTCCTGTTCATGTACCTGGTGCTGGCGGCCCAGTTCGAGTCGTGGCTCCACCCGGTG
>DATHLI010000278.1:0-5461 GCA_035488355.1 bacterium
GCAGCCTCCGCCGGCGGCGCCGCTCGCCTCTCCCTTGGTTCCCGCCGCGCTCATGACGAGGATGGGGGTGTAGACTCGGCGGGCCTCCTCCCGGCCGCACTGGGGGCACGCCGGGACCTTCCGGGATTCATACTCGGCGACTGTGGCGGTCATCTCGAACTCGTGATCGCAGGACCGGCACCGGAACACGTACGTCATCGCAGCATCCTCCGCTCATCCTTCCCGGATCTCCCACGTATGGCTGATGGCCACGCATCCCTTCAGGGTCTGCGCGACCGGACAGCCGCGTTCGAACACGGCGAGGGCCCGCTCGGCCTCTTCGCGCTTGCCCGGCGGGATCGTCAGGTGATACGTGACGCGGATGGCCGTGACCCGCATCACTCGATCGGGCGCCTCGATCGTTCCTTCGGCTTCAGTCCAGAGCTTCTCCGGATAGCTTGGAATCCCGCGCGCCTCCAGCGCGCCCGCCAGGGTCCCCGTGAGTCAGCCGGCGGCGGCGGAGACGAGGTGGTCGAGCGTGCTGGGGAGCTCTTCTTCGGGCTCCATCTTGTAGAAGGCTTTGACCCCGGTGTTGACGCCGTACCGGATGGGTTCGGGAAAATCCCCAAGAAAGGCCCGGCGGTTGGGGCGCTTCTCCTGATAGACGCGCACCCGGGCGATATGAACCGGCTCCACCCCGCACCTCCGCGCTGTCTGGTAAGGACCTCTACGAGTATAGCACGGCGTCCGGCCGTCGCCGGACGCCCCGGCCCAACTAGGCAGCAGCCGTGCGAGGCACCGGGGGCTTTGGGTGGGAGAACCGTTCAAGGCGCCGGCGCGGGGCCGGCGTCGGTGAGGCCGCGCCGTGGTCAGGCCGGCGTCTCACCGTCATAGAAGCGTTCTTTCATCGAGTAGAGGCGGTGGTCGGCGACCTGCAGGAGACGCTCCGGGTCGTCCCCGTCGACGGGGAACACCGCGATCCCCCAACTGAAGCTGAGGTCGGCCACCAGACCCCGCGGATCCGGCACCGGAACCCGGAGGTTGTGAAGCCGGTTCAAGACCGTGGCGGCCTGCTCCTTTGTCGTCTCGGGGAGCATGAGGATGAATTCGTCCCCCCCGAAGCGGGCCGCCATGTCGTAGGAGCGGATAGCTTTGGTGATGGCCTCGCCCACCCAGATCAAGACCTCATCGCCCTTGGCATGGCCGTGGGCGTCGTTGACCGCCTTGAACCCGTTCAGGTCCAGCAGGACGACCGTGACGGGGCGGTCCTTCCGCCGGCTGCGGGCGATCTCGGTGGTGAACCGCTCGAAGAAGCATCGGCGGTTGGCCAGCCCGGTGAGCGAGTCCGTGGCGGCCAGATCCTTGAGCTGGTCGTGGAGGCGGGCGACTTCGACGGCCCCGGTCAGGTACCGGCCCACCACCGTCAGCACGTCGAGATCGGCCATGGCAAACGCCCCGGCGCGCTCTCGATGAGCGCTGAGCACCCCGATCTGACGGCGCCGCACGCTGAGCGGCACGTAGATCCCCGACCGGATGCGGTTGTCCCGCCGGTACACTCGGGAGTCGGCCTGCATGTCCGGGACGAACAGGGGCTCCCCCGTCCGCATCACGACCCCGTGCAGTCCCTGGTCTTTCGGGATGGCCAGGCCCCGGAAACTCTCCCGGAGGCCTGAGGCCGCCTTGACGATGAGCACCTCCGGGCTGCGCTCGTCGATCAGCGCGAGCGTGCAGGAATCGAAACCTGTCTCCTCGCGCAGCACCCGCATGATGTGCTCGAGCAGGTCGGGAAGGCTGAGCACCGCCGTGAATTCGGTCGCCAGCCGGGAGAGGAACGCCAGTGATTTGTCGGTGGGCACGAAGCGTCCGCCGGCCAGGTCCACATTGGGGCCTGCGGGCGCCGACGGCGTCCCGACCGATGCCTTTGCCCTTCTACTTTTCGGGTGTTTCTCCATTGGCGCACGGCACCACGCGGTGACATCGGACCGTCAGGCGGTTCGTGGAACACGATCAGGCAGACTGCCGGATTGAACCACAGATTGAGTACCCAATTGTGCGGAGGCGCAGTCCTACCGTCGTTGTCGCGTCGTTACCCCCGGCCTGCCCGGTCAGGGGCGTCCGCAAGGCCAATCGAAGCGAAGAGTGGGGCAAAGGTAAGGCGCGCTCCACGAACTCGGTTACTTTCCGGTCCACCGGGGGGGGCGCTTATCGAGGAAGGCGGCCACCCCCTCCTGGAAGTCGCTGCTGTTGTAGCACATGGCGATCAGGTCATGCCCGGGATTCTCCGGCAGCAGACGGTGGACGACCCGGCGCACGGCCTCCTTGCTGGCCCGCAGCGTGATGGGGGGGGCCTGCGCGATCGCCTCCGCGAGGGCCTGGGTCCTGGCGGCCAGGTCCGCGGCGGCGACGACCTCGTTGACGAGGCCCCAGGCCAGGGCCTCCGCGGCGCCCACGTGGCGGGCGGTGTAGATCATCTCTTTCGCGTGCGCGGGGCCGATCAGCGCCACCAGCCGGGCATAGTTGTGCATCGACAGGCAGTTCCCCAGGCGGATGACGGGCACGCCGAACCGCGCATCGTCCGACGCCACCCGGAGGTCGCAGGCCATGGCGACCCCGAGGCCGCCCCCGACGCAATACCCGCGGATCGACGCCAGCGCCGGCTTGCCGACGGCTTCCAGCCGGCCGACGACGCGGTCGATGCGCTCCTCGTAGTCGATGCCGGCCTGCGCATTGCCTCGAAACGCCGGGAACTGGCTGATATCGGTCCCCGAGATAAATGCCCGGTCTCCGCTCCCGCGCACCACCAGGACTTTGATCCGGTCGTCGCGGTCCACCTCCTCGCAGAGCTCGACGAGGCGCTCGTACATCGCCCAGGTCATCGCATTCCGCTGGTCCGGCCGGTTGACGGTCAGATAGGCGACCCCCCGCTCGACTTCAAAGAGCATCTCGGTTGACTCCATCTGGGCCACCTCCACGGTTGGCGGACGCGGGCACGTTCTCGCGCCCGTCCAGGCATGCGAAGACCGCTATGCTTCCGGAACTGCGGGAGGGAAACGAACCGGGCTCAGTCCGAAGGGCCACCCGCGCTCGGGCCGTCGGCCGGAACCGGACGGGGCGGGGCGGCGTCCGGGGACGGCGGCGCGGATTCTTGCGTTCGCTCGGCCGCGCCGGCCGCGGGGGCCGTCACGACCTGCCGCAGGAGTTCTCCGGCGATATCGCCGATCGTCACGCGGCGTTCGTCGCCCTGGGCGCCGATATACTCCTTCACGCGCGCGCGCTCACGCTCCCGGGCCAGCCGCCGGAGGCTGAGGATCATGCGGCGCTCATCGGGGCGGATCTCGGTCACCAGGGCTTCGACCGTCTGGCCCACCTCGAGGACGTCGGCGACCTTCTGGACCCGCTTTTCCGAGAGCTCAGCGATGGGGATGAACGCATCGACCTCCGTGAGGCGGACGAACGCGCCGGAGGCGACGGTCCGGACGACCTTGCCGCTGACGGTCTGCCCGGCACGGTATGTGTCCCCCAGGTGCTGCCAGGGATCGGGAAGGATGTGCTTGAGGCCGAGGGAGATCCTGCCGGCCGCGCGGTCGATCTTGAGGACCGCGACGGAAATGTGCTGCCCCCGGCGCACGACCTCGGAGGGGTGCTTGATATAGGTCCACGACATTTCGCTGATCGGCAGCAGCCCGTCGATGCCGCCGAGGTCCACGAAGGCGCCGAAGTCCGCGAGCCGCCGGACGACGCCTTCGCGCACCTGACCCTCCTCCAGGGAGGTCAGGACGGACTCTCGGGCCTTGGCGCGCTCCACGGCCACGGCGTTCTTGTGCGAGAGGATGACCCGGCCCTTGGGACGATCGACCTCGATGACCTTGAGCGGGAGGCTCTGGCCGACGAGGGCGTCGAACTGACGCCCCTTGGCCTGCGAGAGGTCCACGTGGCTCCCTGGGACGAAGCCCCGCATCCCCAGATCCACCACCAGACCGCCTTTGACCTTGTCCACCACCATGGCGTGCAGAATGGCTCCCGTCTCAAACGTGCGCTGAATGCGGTCCCAGGCCAGGGCGAGGTCGGCGCGCTTCTTGCTGAGGAGAATGTTCCCCTCCTCCCCTTCGACCTTCAGCACGTAGACATCGATCCGATCGCCCACGGCGATCCCCTCGACCACGTCGCCTCGCGCAGACAGCTCCTTTGGGGGGATGAATCCCTCCGACTTGGCGCCGACATCGACCAGGACGCCATCGCTGTCGACCCGCACCACGATCCCCTGCACGATCTGCCGCTCCGCGAGCGCCGGCATCCGAGAGATGTCCATATCTTCACCCTGCGGCGCTGCAGCTTTTTCCTCAGGCATGGATCAGCCACCCTTCCCCGAATGCGCGCCCCGTGCACCCCCCCGGGCCGCGGGACTCTTTGGTTCGCCAGTTGACACGACTCTCCTGCCCTCAAACGGATGAGCCCGGACCCGCCGGCCGGGCGGTGCCCCTGCCGGACCTGCGCCGCCCAGCCACCGGCGGATCTCCTGAGGGATCCGCCGGGGACGCCCCATCCGGTCAACGGCCGCATGCACCGTCGCCCCTTCGGCCAGGACCTGGCCGTCCTCCTTCCGGACCACCTGGTAGCCAAACTCGAGCGTCGCCCTCCCGAGGGCCGCCAGGCGCGTCCGGATGGTCAGCACGTCGTCGTATCGGGCCGGGCGCAGGTAACGGCAGCGGGCTTCCACCACCACGAGCAGCCAGCCATCGTTCTCGATCTGCGCATACGACCGGCCGGACGCCCTGATGAGCTCGGTTCGTCCGGCTTCGAACCAGACGAGGTAGCTCGCATGATGGGCCACCCCCATCTGGTCGGTCTCCGCATACCGGACCCGGATCTCGAAGACCCCTGGCTTCGCTCGATGACCTTCGGGGACGCTCACACGAACGACGTTCGACGAACCGGACGGCCCGATCCTCCCATTGGAGCGGCTGCGGCGCAAGGGCCGGGGACCGCCCTAGTGGGGGCCGCGCAGCCGCGGATCGAGGAGATCGCGCAGGCCGTCCCCGACGAGGTTGAACCCCACCACGGTGGTGAGGATGGCGAGGCCGGGAAAGGTCGCGATCCACGGGGCCGTCAGCATGAAGGACCGTCCGGTCGCCAGCATCGAGCCCCACTCCGGCGTGGGCGGGCTCGCCCCCAGGCCCAGAAACGATAGGCCCGCGGTCTCGACGATCGTGAACCCGACGGTCAGCGTCGCCATGACGATGATCGGGGAGAGGATGTTCGGGAGGATGTGGCGCGCGAGGATCCGCGGGGCGCCGGCCCCCACCGCCCCCGCCGCTTCCACGAATTCCTGCTCCCGGATCGCGAGCACCGCCCCCCGCACGAGGCGGGCGAACTGCGGAGTATAGACGATGCCGATCGCGATCATCGCGTTGATGAGGCTGGGCCCCAAGATCGCCACCACGATCATGGCGAGGAGCAGATAGGGAAAGGCCAGCAGCACGTC
>DATHLI010000279.1:0-4871 GCA_035488355.1 bacterium
CCGCCGCGCGATCACGGAAGGCCGGCCCAACGAGGTCATGTACCACGTGGGCCGGCCGGGCGAGGACGGGTACACCGAGCGCGTGCTGGCCGCCTGGGGCGTCGACGGCCACAACACCCACACCAACGTGTGCAGCAGCGGCGGCCGGGCGGGCTACCACTACTGGATGGGGCTCGACCGGCCGAGCCCCGACCACGCCAACGCGCGGGTCATCCTGCTCGTGAGCAGTCATTTGGAGGCGGGCCATTACTTCAATCCCCACGCCCAGCGGGTGATCGAGGCGAAGCAACACGGGGCCAAGCTCATCGTCTTCGACACGCGCCTCTCGAACACGGCGACCCATGCCGACCACTGGGTCGCCCCCTATCCCGGATCGGAAGCGGCGATCCTGCTCGCCATCGCCAACGACGTGATTCAGCGCGGCCTGTACGACCGCGAGTTCGTCCGGCGATGGTGGAACTGGCAGGAGTATCTCGCGCACGAGCACCCGGGGCCGGCCCCGTCCTTCGAGACCTTCGAGCAGATCCTCAAGACGCTGTACGCGGGCTACACGTTCGAGTACGCCGCGGCCGAATCGGGGGTGGACGCCGGCGTGCTGCGGGAGGTCGCCGGCGTCGTGACGTCGGCCGGCACGCGGCTCTCCACCCACACCTGGCGGAGCGCGGCGGCGGGCAACCTGGGCGGCTGGCAGGTGCCCCGCACCCTCTTCTTCCTCAACGCGCTCTTGGGGGCGGTGGCGACCGAGGGCGGGACCTACCCCAACGCCTGGAACAAGTTCGTCCCGAGACCGATCTACGTCCCGCCGCATCCACCGATCTGGAACGAACTCACCTGGCCGCGGGAATACCCGCTCGCCATCAACGAGCTCTCCTTCCTCCTGCCGCACCTGCTGAAGGACGGCCGGGGCCGGCTCGACGTGTACTTTACGCGCGTCTACAACCCGGTCTGGACCAACCCCGACGGCTTCTCCTGGATCGAGGCGCTGACCGACGAGCGTCTGGTCGGGCTCCACGCCGCTCTCACGCCGGTCTGGAGCGAGACGGCGTTCTTCGCGGACTACGTCCTGCCGATGGGGCTCGGTTCCGAGCGCCACGACCTGCATTCCTACGAGCAGTACGACGGCCAGTGGATCGCGTTCCGGCAGCCGGTGCTGCGCGCCGCCCGCGAGCGCCTCGGCGACCGCGCCACCGACACGCGGCAGATCAATCCCGGCGAGGTCTGGGAAGAGAACGAGTTCTGGATCGAACTGTCCTGGCGGATCGATCCGGACGGCCGGCTGGGGATCCGCCGGTGGTTCGAGTCCAAGCGGACCCCCGGAGAGAAGCTCACGGTCGACGAGTACTACGCGCACATCTTCGACCACTCCGTTCCCGGCCTGCCGGAGCGGGCCGCGGGCGAAGGCCTGGCGCCCCTCGAGTTCATGCGGAGGTACGGCGCGTTCGAAATCGCCGCGCAGATCGGCCCCCTCCACGAGCGCCGCGTCCCCCCCGAGGAACTCGCGGACGTCCACGTCGACCCGCTCGGCCGCGTCTACACCAGGGCGCCCGCGCCCGCCACCTCCAACATCGTCCCCACGGGAAGCCCCGAGCCGGATGCCGAGGGACGCAGGCCGGTGGGCGTGCAGGTGGACGGCGAGACCCTGCGCGGCTTCCCCACCCCGTCCGGGCGGCTCGAGTTCTACTCCCGGACGCTGGCCGAGTGGGGGTGGCGCGAGAGCGCGCTTCCTACCTATATAAAGAGCCACATCCACCGCGAGCGCCTCGCCGCGGACCAGATGGTGCTGATCTCCACCTTCCGGCTCCCGGTCCAGATCCACACCCGGAGCGCCAACGCCAAATGGCTGAACGAGATCGCGCACACCAACCCGCTGTGGATCCATCCCGGCGACGCCCGGGGCCTCGGGCTTCGGACCGGCGACCTCGTCCGGGTCGAGACCGAGACCGGCTACTTCGTGGTAAAGGCGTGGGTGACCGAGGGCATCCGTCCCGGCGTCGTGGCCTGCAGCCATCACATGGGACGGTGGAAGGTGCGCGAGGCCGGCGAACGCCAGATGATGGCGACCGTCTCGCTCGACCACAGCGGCGGGCGGTGGTCCATGCGGCAGATTCAGGGCGCCCGGCGGTTTGCGTCCGAGGATCCCGACACACTCAAGATCTGGTGGACCGACGTCGGGGTCCACCAAAACCTCACATTTGCGGTGCAGCCCGACCCTGTCTCAGGCCAGCACTGCTGGCACCAGGCGGTGCGGGTCCGCAAGGCCGGGCCGGATGACCGGTATGGGGACATCGCCGTCGATACCGCGCGCTCGATGGAGATCTTCCGGCAGTGGCTGGCGCTGGTCAGGCATGCGGATCAGTACTCGCCGGACGGCACCCGCCGACCCTACTGGCTGATGCGGCCGCTGCGGCCGTCCAAGGACGCCTACCGTCTCCCGGATCGCAGCCGGCCCGCCGCCGTCTCCGGGGAGTAGCGGATTCATGGAACTCTTCCGCGCGCTGGCCGCGCTGGCCGAACCTCCCGGACCCGAGCAGGTCCGCATCGGCGCGGTACTGGGGCTGCCGGGGTCCCCGGATCCGGCGCAGTACACCGAGGTCTTCCTGTTTCAGCTCTACCCTTACGCAGCGGTCCACGCCGGGGCGGAAGGTATGCTCGGCGGCGAGGCGCAGGATCGGGTCGCGGGATTCTGGCGGGCGCTCCATCGAACCCCACCGGCCGAGCCCGACCACCTGACGTCGCTCCTGGCCCTGTACGCCGCCCTGGCCGACCATGAGGACGCCGAGCCCGACCCCGCGCGCCGTCTCCTCTGGGGCCGAAGCCGGAAAGCGCTGCTGTGGGAGCACCTGGCCTGCTGGGTGTTCCCCTACCTGGACAAGCTCGGGGAGATCGCGCCCCCGTTCTACGCCGCCTGGGGAGAAATGCTCGCCGCGGCCCTCAGGGCGGAGATCAACACCGTGGGACCGGGCGACACGCTGCCGCTCCACCTCCGCGCGGCCCCGCCGCTTCCCGATCCGCGGGACGGCGGATCCGAAGCGTTCCTCCAGGGGCTCCTCGCGCCGGCGCGCAGCGGCATGGTCCTGGTCCGGTCGGACCTGACGCGGGCGGCGCGCGCGTTGGGGCTCGGGCTCAGGATGGGCGAGCGCCGGTTCGCGCTCACGTCGCTCTTGTCCCAGGACTCGGAGGGCACACTCGGGTGGCTGGCCGCGGAAGCGTCCGCCTGGGAGCAGCGGCACCTCACCCGCGAAGCCGCGCAGGCGGCCACCGGCGAGATCGCGCGGTTCTGGGCCGGGCGGGCTGGGACCGCGGCGGCGCTGCTGACCGCGTTGCGGTCTTAAGGCACGCATCTGAGATTCATGGTCCGCGTCCTCCTGACAGCCCTGCTGATCGCGGCGTGCCCCTGGACCCCAGCCGCAGTCGCCACGGCCCAGACGATCACGCTTCCCGGCGGGATTCCGGACATCTTCACGACGCGCGTGGACATCGAGGCACCGCCGGCACAGGTGTGGGCGGTGTTGACGGATTTCCCGGCGTATCCAATCTGGAATCCGTTTATCTATCCTGTGAAAGGAGCGCCCCACCTAGGCAGCATGCTGGAGATGACCATACACCATGGGACGCGATCCATCCCGTATCAGGCCATCGTCGCCGTCGTTCGGCCCAATCGTGAGCTGGCCATTCGGATTCCTTCAGTCGAGATCGTCGAAGTGACCTTCGACTTCACCATTGAGACGGTGCGGGCTGGACGAACGCGCCTGACTGCGCGCGAAAAACATACGGGTGTCGCCGGTGTGGTGGCAGGGGGACTCCTGCGAGATATTGAGAGTGGGCTGGATGCCATGGCAAAAGCCGCCAGGGATCGCGCTGAGCTGCTGCAACTGGTCCCATTCGGCGTCCCTATTCTTCGCTACACCTCGTGGGCGATCCCGGCCGTGAGCCGGAGCGTCGCCCGCCGATCGCCCAAGGAGGAACGCAGCGATGGCAAAACTGAGGTTCGCGGTGTGGCTTCCCACCTATGCCTGGGCCGACGCCGGCCCTGAGCACGTTGGACGCCTGACACAATACATCAAGAAGTGCGAGCAGCATGATCTCGATATCTGGGTGATCGATCACCTCCTGGCCGCCCCAGGGCTCTATGGCGTGGCCTGGCTGGAACCGCTGAGTGTCCTGGCGTATGCCGCTGCGCTCACGCAGAAGGTTCGATTGGCCACAGGCATCCTCGTCCTCCCGGTCCGCCATCCCGTCGTCCTGGCGAAGGAGATCTCGACGCTCTGCCACATCTCCGGCGGCCGGTTTGTCTTCGGCATCGGCCCCGGCTGGTACACCCGCGAGTTCGAAGTCACCGGCTCCCGGATCGAGGAACGGGGCGGCCGCACGGACGAGATCCTGGAGGCCGTCACCCGGTTGCTGAGCCGGCCGAACGCGAGCTACCAGGGCCGCTACTACCAGTTTCAGGACGTGACCATTGACCCGAGGCCCCCGACGCTTCCGGAGATCTGGGTCTCGGGAGGCTCGCGGGTCCCCGATCCGCACGAGCACGACGTCCCGTTCATCTCCAAGACGGTCCTCGATCGCATCGTGAAGTGCGGGAACTGGCTCTCACGCTGCTCGGGGAAACAGGAGTGGGTCAAGCGCGACTGGGCGGAGATCCAGAGGCATGCCGGGGCCACCGGGAAGAATGCCGCGGCGATGACCTTTGGGCACTGTAACTTTGTGCACCTCGTGGAGACGAACGACCACGCGAGAGCGCTGGAGGAGTCGCGGGACCCCTTCCTCCGCGTCATGGGAACACACCGCTCCTACGAACACTTACAAGAGTGCTACATGATCGGGAGCATCGAGAGAATCAAGCACCGGATCGCGGATCTCGTGGATGC
>DATHLI010000280.1:0-10821 GCA_035488355.1 bacterium
CGCGGACGCCGCGCGTTTCGCGTTTAAGTCCGGGCCACCGGCATGGCGGGAGCATCCCTCCTGGTATGTCGTCGCAGAAGCGGATGGGATCATCAATCCCGAGTGCGAGCGATGGATGGCCCAGCGCATAGATGCAAAGACGACCTCAGTGCCTGGCGCAAGCCACGCAGTAATGGTATCGCATCCGCGCGAGGTAGCCAACGTGATTCTTGCAGCGGCGAGGAGCTGATCAAGTCAGAGGTGTGCCCTATCATACCACCGGTCCCCCGAGTCTGAGAAGCAGTAGTCAACCCCGACAATACAAATTGCGGAGGCGGGTTTGCAGTCTGTTCTAGGCTCGACTTGACTTCTGACCCGCTGTTCAGCATTGGTGGCAATACCCCGGAGCCGGGGCTACCGCGGCGCACGCAGCTGGTCTCTGACGCTAACATCGAGGACCCCAATGGAGTGGCAGGGGTTTGCTTTACCTCTGGTAGCCGCCCGGTCTCTTGCACCGACCTCACCAGCACCCTCGAATTCCGCGTCTTAAGCGATGGCGACGCTGTAGGTGTCGCTGTAGAGGCGTATGACCTGATGATGAGCATCAATGCACGGTTCCGAGGTTGTTCTCACGACCGGGCATAAAAAAATCGTAGTAGGCAGGACCGGAGTGAAGGTGAACGGTCGGATGCCTCGGGACGGAGAGCAAGGTCGTGGCGAACCCGAGAGGGAGATTCCGTGGATCCGGGGTATTCCGTACAAGGCTATAGCCTGATGATCCCTTTCGGAGACAAGACTGGAACCGTTTCAGGAGGAACCGGGGGAGGCGGATTCCATCGGACCGGCGGACTCTACCGCCGCACCGGTGTTGATTGTTATCGTGGCCGAAAACGCTAAGCTGCCCACGCCGGTCATTAAGCTCGCGACCTGGAACGTCAATGGGATCCGGGCGCGTAAGGGCGAGGTCCAGCAATGGATCGAGCGCGAGCGTCCGGATGTCGTCTGCCTGCAGGAGATCAAGGCCGAGTCGAACCAGGTGCCACCTGCACTGTATGAGATGGAGGGGTACTGGTGCTATTGGCACGGTGGCAAAGGCTACTCGGGGGTCGGTCTTCACGTCAGCAAAGAAATCGCACCCCAACGGCCGCTGTTCGTTCATCCCGCGTTCGATTGCGAGAATCGAATCGTTGTGACGGAAGTCGCCGGCATCACCATCGGGTCGGTCTATGTGCCGAACGGTGGTCGAGACTTCGCAGCGAAAATGCGATTCCTTGAAGCGCTCGACGAATACGCCGCGTCGTTCCAGACTGAGGTTGCGGGAGAAGTACGCCAACTCGTGCTGTGTGGGGATATGAACGTAGCGCGGTCGGATCTTGATGTACATCCGAAAGAGCGCAAGCCCCGGGCGATTGGACAACTTCCTGAGGAGCGCGCGTTGATCGAGCGGATCCTGAGCCGCGGCCTGGTGGACCTGGGTCGCACCCTCGACCCGAACAACGACCGTCTCTTCACCTGGTGGGCGCCCTGGCGCAACCTGCGACAGCGGAACATCGGGTGGCGCCTCGACTATATGTTCGTGAGCATCTCGTTGGCAGCGCGGGCGACCGCCTGCCTCGTCCAGAGAGAGGTGGGAACCAGCGACCACGCGCCTGTGCTGGCCCGCTTCAGTTGAACACAGCACGCCCACATAGCGAAGGCCGACAGCGCCAAACTGACCCAGTCCTCCGCGGAGCGCTGGCGCCGTATGGCGTTACGCGACTTCCCAGGCGCCGCTGATCTTTGGTAGAGACCAAATCCCCCTCCCGGCACCAGCCATGTTAGTCCTGCGAGATAGACCGAAGCGCCGGCAAATTCGCCTGGGTATAGACCTAACGCGTGATCGCCGCCGAGGCCCGGGCATTCACGTTTATCGTTCTCGCTCCTGTGTCGAGGTGGTTTCGTTAACTGGCGGTTTACCGGTTAGTTCGCGGGCTAGGATGGCGTCCGCGATTGCCGGAGCCAGGCGGCCCATCATGCCGAGCGCCTTGATCGGCCCGATGTATACCTCGAATTGGTCACGGCGGAGGGCGCGCACGACCTCGTCCGCCACGCGCGCTGCCGGCATCCTAGTCCGCCCGAGCCCGCGGGCGAGTTCGGTGTCGACCCATGGTGGGAGGACGTCGAAGACCTTGACCTTACCCCGCAGTTCGGCCCGCAGGGAGCGGGCAGAGAATGAACCGCCGCTTTCGTCGCAGCATAGACAGCCACGCCGGGCGACGCCCCGAGGACCACGGCCGACGAGAGAAACACCACCGCACCATCATCGGACTGACGCAGGAATGGGAGGGCGACCCGCGTCATCCGCGCGGACCCGAGCAAGTTCACCGCCACTTCCTCGCCCATCGCGGAGTCGGCCGCCGCCTCAAATGCCTGGCCACGGAGCACGCCCGCGGAGTTGACTAGGAGATCGATCCCCCCGAGGTGGTTGGTCATCCAGGCGACTGCCGCCCGAGCTGCGCTTTCCGACGTGACGTCGAGCTGAAGAGCATGGAGGGCGGGCAGGCTGGCTTTAGCCCGCTCAAGCTTCTGCGCGTCCCGCCCTGCGACCACCACGTCGTTCGTAGGTGCGAGTGCATGGGCCAGGGCGAGACCGATGCCCGAGCCTCCGCCCGTGATCAGGATCCTTCGCTGTTCGAGATGCATGTTTGCTACCTCAAGGGTTCGAGGTGTCCGCCGGGCGCGATGACCGCGCGAGCGGAGGCGGTTCGAGCGCCGAGCAGATATCGCAGCGAGATGATGTGCAACACCATCGACAGAGGGACTAGGAAGGTCGGGACCAGCGCCAAGGGAAACGCCGTCAAGACAACGATTGAGGGATTCGCGTGGAAGATCTGTATGGGCCCCACGTTCGTGGTCGCTCCGAGGCCGATGGCCACAATGAGATCCAGTAGGCCGAACACGTTCCAAGCGATCGCGGATGAACGTCCTCCGGGCCTACGGAGACCACTGGCGACGAACGGGGCCGCGAGGCCCGCCGCGATGTCCCCAAGACCGGCTGGCAGCGCGAACAACGGTGGAAGCTTGCCCAGGGCCAGCAGGATCAGAAAATTGATCCCGAGGACTCGCCACACCTGGAGCGCCACGAGGCTCGCCTGCGTGGCCGGCTGGTCGATCAGCGCGCGGAGCGACGGGAGCGCCGTTGCCGCGATCCATGTTGTGCCTAGCCCGATGAGGAACGCGATCGGCACTGCCGGAATCCCCGTGCCCGATGCTGGCCGATACACGCCCGCGACTGCGAGCGCAGCCGTCGCGGCAAGCCACGTGCAGAGCGCCGCCCCAACTGCTTCGGGGACCCCTCCCCAACCGGCGGCCCGCTCGCGGGCTCTCCTGAGGACAACGGTGATAGCGAAGACAACGGCCGCGCTGGTCGCGACCACGGCGACGGTCACGTAGCTGCGAACGTCGATGCACCTGACCTCCCCTCGTGCCTCCCGCACTTGATATGGTTTATCGAATCCTCATCGCCACTAACCGCACTGTGGTAAACGCTATTCCATGAGGAGGCGAACGTTCGGTCAGTATTCCCCAGTTGCGCGGGCTCTAGAGGTGGTGGCGAACGCTGGAGTTTTCTGATTGTCCAGGAGCTTCTGCTGGGCTCAAAGCGCTAGAGTCCCCCGGATCCGCGCAGGCGAAGGAGTTGGGACGCGCGCACGCCAAGTAAGCCCCGGCCGGCCGCCGCGGGCGGGCGAGGGATACCAGCCTGTGAAGATGGGCCTGGCCAGCGAGATGGAGAGCCTCATCCTCTTGGCGTTCGACCAGCGCGAGTCCCGGTGGCCCTCGTGACGGCGGGCGATAGCGCGCCCGCTGGCGTCATGGCGTCGGTGCTCGACCGGCTGGAGAGGACTGCCTTTGGAGAGAACGGCACGGTGGAGCGTCTGGTCATCTCCCCCCGTCCGGGAGAGCACCGGGTCGTTGACGAGATCGTTGTGGTTCCGGGGGTAGGGGTTCTCGGGGATCACGACAGCAAGCAGATGTGGCGGGGCGCGCGCGTTCCTGGCCGTGAGATCAGCGCGATCAACGCTGAAGTCCTGGAAGCGCTGGGCATCCCCCCCGCCGCTCCGGGAGACAACCTTATCATCCGAGGCATCGATCTCCGCGTCATCCCGCCGGGGACGCTCCTTCTCATCGGAGATCTTCCGCTGCGGCGGACGGCTGCGGCGCATCGCCCCTGCCGGCTCTTTCGAGACCGGACATCCAACATCGCATTTCAGATGGCCGCGCAGGGATGGCGCGGAGCCCTGTTCGATGCGCTGGTGAAGGGGACGATCCACGCGGGGGACCCTGTCCGATTCGAGCCTTGAGCGCTGCAGGAATGGAATTCCTGGTCGCCCCGGACGGCGCATGTTACTTCATGGAGATGAACACCCGCATTCAGGTCGAGCCCCCCGTGACGGAGATGGTGACGGGCCTGGATATTGTGCGCGAACAAATCCGCATCGCCGCCGGCGAACGCCTCACGCTCCGCCAGGAGGACGCAAGGTGGTGGCGTGGGACCGGGATCGGAGTGCGGCCGTCATCCGGATGCGGCGCGCGCTGGCGGAGCTTCAGATCGAGGGCGTCAACACCACTCGCGACCTGCACCTGCGCGTTCTGGAGACGCCCGAATTTCTGGAGGGACGGCTGGATACACGGATGCTCGAGGAAAGAATGGCTTCCCCGGTTTCTGGAGCAGGTCAAGAGGGAGGAGATGGCCCGATGACGGTGCGAGACATGAGCCTGGTCGCGCTCTTTGCGGCCCTGACCGCCGTGTGCGCGCAGATCAGCGTGACGCTGCCGTTTGTGACGAGTGTCCCGTTCACGCTGCAGGTGTTTGCGGTGCTGGCGGCCGGCGCGATCCTGGGAGCCCGCCGCGCGTTCCTGAGCCAGCTCGTGTACATCCTGCTCGGCGGGGCGGGCCTCCCGGTCTTCGCCCGGCTGCACGGCGGCATGCCGGTCCTGATGGGGCCGACGGGAGGCTACCTGTGGGCCTATCCGCTCGCGGCGCTCGTCGTGGGCGGGGCCGCGGACATCGCGGCTCAGGGCCACGAGAGGAAAAGCTTCCTCACGTACGTCTACCCGGCGATGGTCGCGGGCATCCTCGTGATCTACGGGCTCGGCGCGGTTGGACTGATCCTCTCGGGGGTCGTCCACACGCTGCCGCACGCCGTGCAGGTGGGAGTCCTCCCGTTCTTCTGGTTCGACCTGTTGAAGGCGTATCTGGCGGGGGTGGTCGCGGTGCGGGTCCGATCGGCGATCCTGCCGGTCGGGCGGGAGGCGGCCGACCAATCACTGCGGCACTCCCATCCCTAGCCGCCGTGGCGGCCGGGTGAGCCGGATCCCATGTCACTACACAGACTCTCTATACTCGTGGCGGACCTTGCCCTGCAGAATGTAGAGCATGACCTCAAACCCTACGTGAATGTGGGCATAGGCCACGCCGCCGGGCGGGATCGTTGCCACGTCCTATGCAGCTGGCTCCCGCGTACCGTGAGGATGCCGTCCCCTCCGTCCACGTCCTTTCTGAGGTCGTCGGGCGAAGATCCCATGGATCTCCCTCCCTTAAGATTCCCGGGCGCTCACGGTGGCCGCGTTCTTCCTGGGCCGGCGGTTTGACTGCAGGATCCTCTTCCTCAGCCGCAGGGATCGTGGGGTGACCTCCAAGAGCTCGTCGTCCGCGATAAACTCGATCGCCTGTTCCAGGCTCAGGGTCCGCATCGGCACGAGGCGGATGGCCTCATCCGCGGTGGACGCCCGCATGTTGGTGAGATGCTTTTCTCGCGCGACGTTGACGTCGAGATCCTGCTCGCGCGAATGTTCGCCGATGATCATGCCTTCGTAGACGCCGATCCCCGGCCCGACAAACAGTTCCCCGCGCTCCTGCAGCTTGTAGAGGGCGTAGGATGTCGTCACGCCCGGTCGGTCGGCCACCAGCGCCCCCGTGGGGCGATGGGGAACCTCGCCCATCCATTCGGTGTAGCCATCGAAGAGCGAATTCATGACGATGGTGCCGCGCGTGTCGGTGAGGAGCTCGCTTCGGAGGCCGATGAGGCCGCGGCTGGGAACCCGGAATTGCAGGCGCACCCGCCCATAGCCGTGGTTGTGCATGTTGGTCATCTGCCCCTTGCGGACGCCCAGGGTCTCCACCACCACCCCGACAAAGTTCTCGGGCACGTCAACGGTGAGCGCCTCCATGGGCTCCATGAGGCTGCCGTCGACCGTCTTGGTCACGATCTCCGGCTTGCCCACCATCAGCTCGTAGCCCTCTCTGCGCATCGTCTCGATGAGGATGGCGAGGTGGAGCTCGCCTCTGCCCATGACCTTGAAGGAGTCGGTGCTGTCGGTTTCTTCCACACGCAGCGAGACGTTGGTGAGGACCTCTTTCTCGAGGCGCTCGCGCAGGTGGCGTGAGGTCACATACGTCCCTTCGCGTCCGGCAAAGGGCGATGTGTTCACGCTGAACTGCATGGCGAGGGTCGGCTCATCGACCCTGATGCGGGGCAGGGGAGCGGGCGCCTCGGCATCGGTGATGGTGTCGCCGATGGCGATCCCTTCGACGCCCGCGACCGCGATGATGTCACCCAGTTCGGTGGACTCGATCTCAACCCGCTTGAGCCCGTTGAACGAGAACATCTTGGTAATGCGCGTCCTGAGCGCTGAGCCGCCCAGCTTCGCAATGCCGACCTCTTCGCCGGTCTTGAGCGTGCCGTTGAACACGCGCGCGATGGCCATGCGGCCGAGATAGTCGTTGTAATCGAGGTTGGCCACCAGGACCTGCAGGGCTGCTGCGGCCGCTCCGCCGGGCGGGGGAACAGTGGACACGATCGCTTCGAACAGGGGGCGCAGATCCTCGCCCGCCTGCGCGATGCTGGTCGAGGCGGTCCCCGCCTTGGCGTTGGTGTAGAGGACGGGAAAATTGAGCTGCTCTTCCTTGGCATCCAGATCGATGAACAGGTCGTACACTTCGTTCAACACCTGCTGCGGACGCGCGTCCGCACGGTCGATTTTATTGATGACGACGATCGGCGGCAGGCCGCCCTCCAGCGCCTTGCTCAGCACATAGCGCGTCTGGGGCAGGGGACCTTCGCTGGCGTCCACCAGCAGCATCACCCCATCCACCATCTTCAGCGCGCGCTCCACCTCGCCGCCAAAATCGCTGTGACCTGGAGTATCCACAATGTTGATCTTGGTGTCGTGATAGAAGATGGCGGTGTTTTTGGCCAGGATGGTGATCCCGCGCTCGCGCTCCAACACATTGGAATCCATCACCCGTTCCACCATGGTTTCGTTGGCGCGAAAGGTGCCGCTCTGCCATAGCATGGCATCGACCAACGTCGTCTTCCCGTGGTCCACATGCGCAATGATCGCGATATTACGAATCGCCCTCGTCAATGAGCATCTCCAGTTGCGACAGGCGTAGTCAGGCTCCCGCTCAGCATAGCACGGCAGACCGCCAATGAAGAGACCCTGGTGCCGCGTCGAGCGGCGCCTCCACAGGGGCCCGATGGCGGCGCACGCCGGAGGCTCTTTCCCGCGTCTAGCCGTGATCAGAAGTGGGTATGCCCCAGGCGAGGCTTAAGCCGCGTCCAAGAAGGGTTGGGCATTTGCTCATGATGACGTTGATTCTCGGCGTCGTGTTCAGCGTGATCGGGATGGTCGCGTTCGCGCGCGGGCGGAAGTCCAAGAGGAGCAGCCCGCTCATCGGCGGCATGGTCCTCATGGTCTTTCCATACTTCGTGCCCAATCCAGTCTTAATGGGTCTGATCGGGGGGGCAACTCTGGTCGGGATGTATTTGTTCAGGGAGTAGACTGCCCCCGCTCGTTCGTCGTTCACGAACACGTATTCTGTCTTGTAATCGTCGGCAGGGTGAAGTACGCTGATCAGGCAACGCCAACCACCGCAGTTTCCTTCACGGCGCCCCCAGAAGAATTGAGCAGGTCTGGTTCTTTGGAACCGGTTTTTTGGAAGAACCCGAGAATCTCCAAGCGAAAACGTTGAGGGAGGCTATTGCGAAAGGGGGTCGCGCATTCAGGCAGAGCGCCCGGCGGAGTTCGGGGCTCCGTCTTGTACGGCGAGTTTACAATCGCAGGGGAGGAGAGTCTCGATGCCATACATAAACGTCGGCAAGGAGAACTCAGGCAACATCGATCTTTACTACGAGGACCACGGTTCGGGCAAGCCCGTCGTCCTGATCCACGGGTACCCGCTGAGCGGGGCTTCCTGGGAGAAGCAGGTCCCGGGTTTGATGGCTGCGGGTCACCGGATCATCACGTACGACCGGCGGGGGTTCGGCAGGTCCAGCCAGCCGACGACGGGCTACGACTACGACACCTTTGCCGAGGATCTGCGCAAGCTTGTGACGACGCTCGAGCTGCGTGAATTCGCGCTCGTCGGCTTCTCGATGGGCGGCGGCGAGGTGGCCCGCTACCTAGGGAAATACGGATCGCAGGGTGTGAGCAAGGCGGTGTTCATCTCTTCGGTTCCCCCGTACCTGTTGAAAGCGGCGGACAACCCGGAAGGAATGGACCTCAGCGTCTTCCAGGGGATCGAGAAAGCCGTGGTGGCCGACCGCTATGCCTTTTTCACAGACTTCTTCAAGAATTTCTACAACACCGACCTCCTGCTGGGCAAGCGCGTCAGCGACCAGGCGGTCCACGCCAGTTGGAACCTCGCCGCCGGCGCCTCTGCCGCGGCCAGTGTCGCCTGCGTGCGAACATGGTATACCGACTTCCGCAAGGACCTGGCGCGCATCGATATCCCAACGCTGGTCTTGCACGGTGATGCCGACCGGATTCTTCCCATCACAGCCTCGGGACTCCGGACCGCGAAGCTGGTCAAGGGAGCCCGCCTGGTGGTGGTCGAGGGTGGGCCTCACGCCATCAACTGGACGCACGCAGACAAAGTGAACCCGGAGTTGCTGGACTTTCTTGGTCAGGAAAAATCGGCGCAGAGTCTCACCGGCGCTCGCATGTAGCAGGAAGCTCAGCTCGAGCACAACTCGGGGGCTTGGTCGCCTCACGCGATCAAGCCCCTGACGTTTTCCCGCTCGACGAACCGCAGGGCTTACAGTCTGCGCCTAATAGGACGATTGCGCGGTTTCACACCTTACGGTGATGACCTCCAGTTAGATGGCCGCTCGGCCCCGCCAAGCCGTGTCCATTTGGATACGGGCGCTGTCCTAGAGAGCGAGGAACATGCGATCGGCAGGATGTTCCTCCGCGCGACTGAACTGGAGTTACCGCGCGATCTACGACAGTTCCAGGTGAGGGTCTGGCATTAATTGCACCATAAAGGGGGGGCTCTGCCGTGATCCGAAAGTGCCCGCGAGCGCTTTTGCTGCTGGTCGTTGTGCTCGTTCCTGTCCTGCTGCTCGTTCCCAGTTCGAGCCGCGCCGACGACGATGGGAATGGGACGGTGAGGTTTCTCACGGCCATTCCCGTTTCAGGCAGCGAAGCAAATACGACGGGAGGCAATATGTACGTGTATGACATCAGCTGGGTCGATCCGAAGACCCACCGGTACTATCTCGCCGATCGTTCCAACGCCGTCGTCGACGTTGTTGATACTGAGAAAGGTGTCTTCGTCAAGCAGATTTCGGGCGGGTTCAAGGGCTTCACCGGCGACAACTCCACTTCCGGTCCCAACGGGGTTGTGGTGGCGTTCCCCTGGCTCTTCGTGACCGACGCCGCCAGCCGAGTGGTCTCCATTGATCTCAGAACAGACAAGATTGCTGACGAGGCTACCACCAACGCCGGCGACGATCTGCGGTCGGATGAACTCGCCTACGATCCGGAGGATGGGCTGCTCCTGGTGGTCAATAATGCCGATACCCCACCGTTCGCCACGCTGATCCAGGTCGATAAGGACACCGGACAGCTCACCGTTGGGCAGCACATCGCGTTCACAGATGCGACCAACGGCGCAGAGCAGCCGGTGTGGGATCGTCGCAGCGGCAGGTTCTATCTCTCCATCCCCGAAGTGAACGGACCTGGAGATGGCTCCGGTCCGCACGGGGCGGTTGCGCGAATCAATCCGGCCACCGGTGAGGTAGAAACCGAATTTGCGGTCGATTTCTGTCAACCGGCCGGACTTGCCCTCGGGCCGCATCAGGATCTGCTCCTCGGCTGCAGCACGGTCTTCGATACGGAGGGGCAGGTGTGGAGTGCGAAGGATTCGAACACAGCAGCGCCCCAGCACGTGATCATGGATGCGCAGACGGGGCACATCACCGCGCACGTGGCGGGTGTTGGAGGATCCGACCAAGTGGCGTTCAATCCAGGCGACGGACACTACTACACCGCTTCACGTGGCAACCCCTCCGGCCCCGTGCTCGGTGTCATCGATGCGCAACGCGAATTTTTGAGCCAACTGGTGCCGGCGCTGAACGTGGCGGCGGTGCAGGGCGTGCACCCCTCAGGGAGCACGCACTCGGTGGCCGTCGATCCCGAGAACAACCGCGTATTCGTGCCCTTGCCGGCCAACAACGTCTTCCCCAACTGCTTGACGGGGTGTGTAGCGGTGTTCGGAACGTCGCGCGAACGCTAGCGAGATTTATGCGGGCCGGAGGTCCGCCCGGGCAAGAAACGCCCGCGCTCCGGGGCGTTGATCAGAGTGGCTGAGGGGGTGGAGAAATCCCCGGCATCCGGCGGATTCGTCTCGAGGGGGTGCTTCCGCCCCCGGTCAGTCACTACTGCGACGCCGTGCGGGCGGGGGATTCCCTCTACATCTCGGGGATCGTCGCGATCGACAGGGACGGCCGGGTCGTCGGGAAAGGAGACGCCCGGCGGCAGGCGGAGCAGATCTTCGAGCACCTCAAAGCCGTGCTC
>DATHLI010000281.1:0-8561 GCA_035488355.1 bacterium
GTCCCGCTGGAGCGGGTGAGCACGATCCGCACGCCGGGGCTCAGCGAGTGGCTCGGGCGCATCCCCGGAATCTCGAACCTCGTCAAGGCCGTGGTCGTCGGCCACTATCTCCGCCACCACCGGCTGCTGGCGTGGCCGAACCAGCACGCCGGCAGGATGCTGGTCCCGGAGATGGTCGGCCGGTTCACCCCCGCTGAGGTCGCCCGCCGGGCGGTGGCCATGCTCGAGGATCGGCCCGGCCTGGCCAGGATGTCGCAGGAACTGCGGTCCCTGTACGCGGTCCCCGAACCCACCGCCGCGCGGATTCTGGAAGAGATGGCCCCCTTTTTGGAGAAGCGCCCGGGCCGCCACGCTGCGTGAGCGCGCGGCTCCTCGTGGTCACCAACGGACACGGGGAGGACGTCCCCGCGGCGCAGTTGGTTCGAGGGCTCGCCCGGCAGGGGATCGCCATTTCGGTCTATCCGCTCGTCGGCCTCGGCGGCCAGTATCCGCCCGGGATCGCCCTGCTCGATCCCCGCCGGGACCTGCCGAGCCAGGGGTTCGGCCTGCGCAGGGGGTGGGTCAGCCTCAGGGAGGACCTCTCCCAGGGGCTGCTGGGGTTCTGGCGGGCCCAGCGCCGCACGCTGCGCGCCCAGCGGGGGCGCGTGGATCTTGTGGTCGCCTCAGGGGATGTCTACTGCCTCGCGATGGCGCGCCTGGCCGGCGCGCCGACCGTCCTGGTCGCCGGTCCGAAGTCCGAGCACATCGCCCCCCACAGCGCGCTCGAGATCTGGCTGATCCGGCGGATGGCCTCCCAGGTCTTTGCTCGGGATGAGGCGACGGCGGCGGCCCTGCGGCGCCGGGGCGTGCGGGCGGAGTTCGTCGGAACCTGGATGATCGACAGCCTGGAGTTCTCGGGGGAGACCTTCGGAATCCCCGGCGACCGGCCGGTGATCACCGTGCTCCCCGGGAGCAAGTCCCCCGCGATCGAGAACCTCCTTCCCCTCTTGCGCGCCGCCACCGAGGCGGCTGCGCGGGCGCGACCCGTTCCCGCGGTGCTCCTCTCCTGGGCGCCTCACCTCCCGCGGGCCCCCCTGCGCGGGGCTGTGGAAGCGGCGGGTGGGACCTGGCTGGACCCGCAGCGTTTCCGTTTCGACGCGATCGAAGTGCGGGTCATCACCGATCACTATGCCGACGCGCTCCGGCGCGCCACTGTGGTCGTCGGCATGGCCGGGGCGGCGCACGAGCAGGCCGCCGGGCTCGGAAAGCCGATCGTCGCATTCCCCGGCGCCGGCCCGCAGTTCACGCCCCGCTTCCTTACCGAGCAGCAGCGGCTGCTCGGGGACGCGCTGATCGCGACCGCGACGTGGGAGGATGCCGCCGGGGCCCTGGCGCGTCTCCTCGCCGATCCGGATGAACGGCAGCGCCGCGGCGAGGCGGGACGGGACCGCCAGGGGCAGGGCGGGGGCGCCGACGCCATCGCCCGTTATCTTCTCGGCCGGCTCGGCCTCGAGCGGATCACCGCGTAAGGGAAGGTGAAGCCTCGCCACGAGCGCCTCTGGCTCGCCGGCCTGCTGATTGCGTCCTTCTGCCTCAACCTCTATCAGTTGGGCACTCCCTCCCTCTTCGACCAGGACGAAAGCGAATACGCGCAGATCGCGGTCGAAATGGTCCGCACCGGCGATCCCGTCACGCTCCACGTCAACGGCGAGCCCTGGTACGTCCACCCCCCGTTGTATATGTGGCTGGTCGCCGCCACCGGGCGCCTCCTCGACTTCAACGAACTGACGATCCGCATCTGGTCTGTGCTCGGGAGCCTCCTCGCCGTGTACGCCACGGTGCTCCTCGGTCGGGACCTCTGGAACCCCCGGGTCGGGCTGCTCGCCGGCACGATCCTCGCCCTGACGCTGCAATACCTGATGCAGTCCCGGCTGGCCGTGTTCGATACCGTGTTATTGGCCTGGATGCTCCTGGCGCTCCACGCGTTTGCCCGGGGGTATCGATCCGGCCGGCGCGGCGACTTTGTGAGATTCTTTCTCTTTGCCGGGCTGGCCACGCTGACCAAGGGGCCGATCGGCCTCCTGCTTCCGGGGCTCATCATCGCAGCCTTCGTGGCGCTGCGCCGGGCCTGGCCACGGCTGCGCGAGGTGCCGTGGGGGATGGGACTGGCGGTCTACGCGGCGGTCGGCCTCTCCTGGTATGGGGCGCAGATCGCGCTCCACGGATGGGCGTTTCTCTCGGCGAACGTCGGCTATTACACGCTGGGAAGGTTCTTCGGGGTGGTGGAGAAGCACTCCGCCCCCTGGTATTTCTACGTTCCGGTGGTGCTGCTGGGGGCGTTCCCGTGGACGACGTTCTGGCCGGCGGCGGCGGCGCTGCACCTGCGGCGGCGGCGGACGTCGGACGGCAGCCTGCTGGTGCTGCTCGGAGTCGCCGTGCCGTTCCTCTTCTACACGGCGGCCCAGACCAAACTCCCCGGCTATATCATGCCGGTGCTGCCGTTTGCCGCGATCGGCGTCGCCGCCCTCTGGGAGCCTCTCCTCGACCAGGAGCGCATCGACTGGCCGGTTGGGATCTCGCTCTGGCTGCTGCTCGCGCTGGTGGCGGCCCTCTTCGGCGCCGTGGCGGTGTTCGTCGGCGGAGCGTATCCTGACGCGTACCGGTCGGCGGCGGGTGTCCTCATGCTCCCGGCCGGCATTTTGGCCGGTGGCGTGGTCCTCGTCCTGGGGCTGGCGGCCCGCGGCCGGCCCGCCGCCGTGTTCGCCGCGCTGTGCGTCACCATGGCGGCCACCTGGGTCGTGCTGCTGACGTGGGTACTCCCGCTGGCCGAGGCCCAGAAGCCAATCAGGCCCCTGGCCGCGGCGCTCCGCGCCGGCCTTCACCCCGGTGATCGGATCGTGGCCTACCGGATGGGGACCGCGGCGTCGCTGATCTATTACACCGGGCGGCACGTCGAGTACGCGGAAACCGGGGCGGCCCTGCGCCGAGACCTGTGCGTCCCGGGCCGGGTGTTTCTTGTGGCCACCCGGTGGGAGCTCGCCGCCCTGGACTGGACACCGCCCCGCATGACCCCGGTGGCGGATCATGCCGGGACGCTCCTGCTGCTCAAACCCGCTGCGGTCGAGTGTGCCCCCGGAGCCGCCCAGAAAGCCCCTCTACGAGTCGGAGACAATCCTCCCGAGCAGCTGTCGCGGGCTCAAGATCGGCTGACTCTCCTAAGGATTGTTTCCGCTTGATGCGCCGCCGCACCGGAGAGGCCGAACTTCCGGCGTAGGACTTCCCTCAGCTCGTCGATTAGGAGTGGGGACAACACCAGCTGCAGGAGCCTTTCTGCGGCGAGCTCGACGAGCCGGGCGGGTGGACCAGCAAACACAAGCGCGGACACCAAGACGTTCGTGTCCGGCACAACGCGCGTCAGCGACGGGCGGCTCGCTCCGCGCGGACCTCCCCGATCAGCCGCTCAAGATCTTGCGGCCGAATCCCCCGGCGTTTTGCCTGCCTGCGCCCATGGGCCTGCAGGGTGCGCCATTCTTCCCACCACTGAAGGTAGGACAATGCCGCTGCGCGGATGACCTCGCTGCGCGAGCGCGCTTCCACCTCTGCGCGTCGGTCAAGGGCCTTCACCAGCTTATCGGGCAATGAGATGCTCAAGGTGCGTGTTTTCATCCTCGAACATCAACATACAAGGTTTGTATGAATAAGTCGATCCGGTGCCTTGGAGATCTCTAGCGGATGCCCTGCAGCGCCCGCAGGTATCTGATCTGACCTGAGTGGTAGATATCGTGGGTCGTCGTCCGCACCACCCGCACGGCGAGCGGTTGAGTCGCTCCACCTTTGTACCAGACGATCTGCCTGGAGAGGTCCGCGTCACCGAGGGCCTGCGCCCGGGTGAGGAACTGGGTGGAAATCTCGAGCAGCGTCCGGCGATCCCTCTGCCAGTCGGCCTCGCTGCCGGCCACCGGCTGCCAGTCGGCGGCCGAGAGCTGCGTCCCATCCGGCGGATTGCCGTTCCACGCGTCGAGCACGCCGCGCTTCCAGAGGGTGAGATGGCGGACAATCTGCCAGATGGAATGCCTGTCCGGCGCGGGCTTCCATGCCGCCTGCGCGGCCGTCACTCCCTCGAGCGCCTCTGTGAGTGAAGGCTGCCACTGCCAGTCCTCCGGCTCCAGAGTCGTATGCACGTGGTCGACCACGAGCTCTTTGAGCGTCAGCGCGGGCCCTCGACTCATCCACGCCCCTCCGATGCCGCCGCATCCGCGCCCTTGCGCGCTTCCGGCCGGACCCTCCGGCGGCGGGCGGCCAGCGACTCGAACACGCCTGCGTAGTAGGCTTCCCACACCAGGTGGTTGGTGCATTCGCCGAGGACGGCCGCCCAGCCGCGGGATGAGGCGACCGGCAGGAGCCGGCGCACCAGCGGGGTGATCAACGGCGTCCGGTACACCAGCCACTTGATCGGCAGCAGAAACGCGGCGATCTCGAGCCGGATCCGGAGCCACAGCGACCGTTTGTGCTTCTCGCAGAAGTACACGGCGCTCTTGCCGCCGTCGCGCATTTTCCGGCGCAGTCCTTCCAGGTCCTGGACCGCATAGTGATCCCCCGCGGCGCGGGGTTCGTAGTAGAATTTCGCGCCGCCGGCCCGCATGCGCCAGGCCAGCTCGATGTCCTCCCAGCCGTACCCGCCGAACGCTTCATCGAACCCCCCCGCGGCCAGGAAGTCCGCGCGAAGGAGCGACAGGTTTCTCGTGCTGACGCGAAACAGCGAGATGCGCCCGGGAGGGCCGGGCGGCAGTTCCACGCGGACTTCCCGCGCTCTCATGAAGGGCGTGGTCAGCGTCTCCGGGTGGGTCCGGCTGGCGCCCTGGACGGCGATGGCCCGCGCGTCGGGAGGGTAGTGCGCGTGGTGGGCGGCGAGGAGCGTGGGGTCGGCCCAGAAGTCGGAGTCCAGGAAGACGACGATCCGCCCCCGGGCGATCCGGACACCCGCGTTGCGCGCCGCCGCCCGGCCGAGGTTTGCCTGCGCGTGGTACCGGACGGGGGCGGGGCCGCGCACGGCCCGGATCATCTCGGCCGTGCCGTCCGTGGAGCCGTCGTCGATGACGACAATCTCGTACTGATCGGGCGGAAATCTTTGGGTCTGTAAGGTGTGGAGCGTGCGCGCGAGGACGTCCCGATTGTTACAGGTCGGGATGATCACGCTGATGTCCATTGCTCCTGGCAGCGGCCTCCCATTCGCGAAAATGATCGAAGTAGTGGGACCGCAGGACGCCGGCCAGGAGAATGCGGGCCAGGCCGGGGAGTCCCCATTTCCGGGCCCGGTCGACCCAGGCCACCGCGTTTCCGGCGTGGACGGCGCCGAACCCGCGCTGCACGGCGTTCGCCCACCGATGGATGGGGGTGAGGCACGTGGCGAACCGCGCCTCGAGCGTCGGGTTCTTCGTGATGAACCGCAGCGCCGTCAGGGCACGCTCTTCCTCTTTGGCGAACAGCCCCGGGAGGACGTCGGGCGACACCTCGGGCCGGTAATGATAAATCGCGGCGTCCCGGAGGAACACCCGCCGCAGCCCGAGCGCCCGGAGCCGGAACCCCAGGTCGAGTCCCTCCCATCCGTAGGGGTAGAAGGCTTCGTCGAACAGGCCGGCGCGGAACAGATGGTCCCGCCGCACCGAAGCGTTGTCCGTATCGAAGTAGGCGGTGGACAGGTCGAGAATCCCGCCCCGGGTGTCGAACGGCTGGGAGAGCGAGTGCGTGACGATCACCGGGCCGCGGCAGATCACATTCGGTCCGCGCTGCCGGTGGCAGTGCAGGTGCGTGGCCAGAAACGAGGGAAGGGCGAGCTCGTCGCTGTCGACGAACACGATGAGATCCCCCCGGGCCTCCCGGACCGCCAGGTTCCGCGCGGCGGGGATGCCCGCGCGCTGGTCGAGCCGGAACCCCCGGATGTCGCACGAGGCCGTGCGCCTGGCCCCCTCGATGACCGCGGGGGTGTCATCGGTCGACCCATCGTCGACGACGAGGATCTCATACCGGCTCGGATCCAGGGACTGCGTGGCAAGCGCGTCGAGACAGCGGGCCAGGACCGACGCGCGGTCCCGGGTTGGGGTGATGACGCTGAGCTCGATCGTCATGGGGCTGTGGCCGGGGTCCGGTCGGCGGCTGGGGTCCGGTCCGCCTCCTCGATGAACTGCGCCCGGACGAGGCGGCTGTACGGCCCGTTTTGCGCGGCCAGGTCGTCGTGCCGGCCCATCTCGGCGATCTGACCGTCCAGGAGCACCACGATGCGGTCGGCGCTGCGCACCGTCGAGAGGCGGTGGGCGATGATGAAGGTCGTCCGCGCCTCGGTCAGCCGCGTCATCGCCCGCTGGATGGCCTCCTCGGATTCCGCGTCCAGCGCGGAGGTGGCCTCATCCAGGATGAGGATGGCGGGATTGTTGATGACGGCGCGCGCCAGCGCCAGACGCTGCCGCTGGCCGCCCGACAGCTGCATGCCGCCCTCGCCCAGCACCGTGTCGTATCCGTCGGGCAGGCGCGTGATGAACTCGTGGGCCGCCGCGACCCGCGCCGCCGCCTCGATCTCCTCCTGGGCCGCGCGCGGCTTGCCGTACGCGATGTTCTCGGCCACCGTCCCGGCGAAGAGGACCGTCTCCTGCGGCACCAGCCCGATCTGCTGGCGGAGCGGGGCGATCTGCACCCGCCGGAGATCGGCTCCGTCGACCAGGACCTCCCCGTCCGTCGCGTCGTAGAACCGGGGAATCAGGTTGACGAGACTGCTCTTGCCCGCGCCGCTGGGGCCGACGATGGCGACGTGCTCCCCAGGGCGCACGTCCAGGGTGATGTTGCGGAGCGCCCACCGGCCCGGGTCGTAGGCATGGGACACGTTCCGGAACCGGACGTGGCCGGTGAGCCGTCCGAGCCGCACCGCGTTGGGCGCCTGCACCACGGTTTCAGGGACATCCAGCATCTCGAAGATGCGCACGATCCCCGCCATCGCCTGCCGGGATTCCGAATAATAGCGGAGGAGGGATCCCGCCGGATCCATCGCCAGCGCCAGATACGCCAGGAACGACACCAGCGAGCCCGCGGTCATCTGTCCCGCCGCCACGTACTTCACGCCGGCCCACATGACGAAGACCAGCCCCAGCGCATTGAGCACGCTCACCAGCGACACTTCCAGCGCGATCAGCCTGCGGATCCGGTAGTTCTCCTCGAAGGTCCGTTCGTTCTCCCGGCCGAAGCGCGCCTCCTCCCGGGGCTCCTGCGCGAACGCCCGGATGATCCGGGCGCCGGCGATCGCCTCCTTGAGCAGGCTCGTCAGTGCCGCCACCCGCGACTGGGCCCGGGTGGAGCCCTGCTGGACCTCGCGGCCAAAGAGGCGGGCCGCGACGATCAGCGTCCCGATCGTGCCGAAGGTGAGGAGCGCCAGGCGCCACTGCATGAGGAACAGCGCGACGACGACGCCGATGACGAGCAGCCCCGTCGTCAGCAGATCGACCAGCCCGTTGAGCAGGCGGGACTCGACGAGCTGTGTGTCCTGGATCGTGCGGGAAATGACCTCGCCGCTGTGCCAGTGGATAAAGCGGTCGAGGGACCACCGCTGGATCTGCCGGAACGCGTGCGCCCGCAGGTCGGCCACGAGCCGGTGGCCGACGAACGCCAGCAGCGACAACTGGACGAACAGGCAGAGGCTTCGGAAGACATAGATGGCGAGAATGACGAGGGCGGCGGTATTCAGGACGGCGAAGTTGCCGCGCGACTTGATGATCTCGTCGATCATGAGGCCCACGTACCGGGGGACGTACAGCCAGGCGACGGCGACGAGGACAGCGGCGACGAGGCCTCCGGCAAGCTGGAACGTGTACGGCCGGAGATAACCGGCGAGCCGTCGGATTTCGACCATTGCCGTCTATTATAACATCATCGCCCGGCAGGGGGAGGTGGAGCCACAGAGAAGCACCGTAGCCGTAAAGACCGAGTGGGAGGACGTTCGCGGTGCATCCACCGGCTGAGATTTTTCGCGAGTACGACATTCGGGGCGTCGCCGGCCGGGAACTCGACGCCGAGGGGGCGGAAGCGATCGCTCGGGCCTTCGGCGCCTATCTGGCCGAGCGAGGGGTCCGGCGCGCCGTGATCGGCCACGACAACCGGGTCAGCTCGCCGATGCTCTACGACGCGGCGGTCCGCGGGCTCACGGCGGTCGGCTGCGACGCCCTTACGATCGGGCTCGCCGTCACGCCGATGCTGTACTTCGCCGTACGCCACTTCGGCGTCGGCGGCGGGATCATGGTGACCGCCAGCCATAACCCCCCGGAGTTCAATGGTTTCAAACTGGCCCACGGCGCGGGGACGTTGTACGGAGCGCAGATTCAGGAGATTCGCAGACTCGCGCAATCCGCGACGCTCCGCCGCGGCTCGGGCGCGGTCGAGCCGCGCGAGATCCTCCCCGCCTACGCGGGCATGCTGCGCGAGCGGATCCGGCTCGAGCCCGGCCGGCTCCGGGTCGTGGCGGACTGCGCCAACGGCACGGCCGGCGCGTTCGTCCCGGAGATCCTGCGGGCGTGGGAAGTCGATGTCACCCCGCTCTACTG